>CAJUHV010000012.1:0-23182 GCA_910586445.1 uncultured Eubacterium sp. | reverse complement strand
TTCCTTTCCTGTGAATAGTATCCGCACGACTTCTTTTCTGGGCAGTACCCGGCAGCTTCACATTTGGGCATAAAATAATGCTCTGTCAGATATGCCCATTCATCAGAAACCTCCCTAAGCGCCGCGCAGATGTCACCGAACAGGCTGCGGTATTCATGATAGGCGCGTCTGCACATCCTCTGGCGGCTCATGTCCACAAGGCTTCTCAGGTTACGCTTATCCACGATTTTTGTACACATGCCAAGAGGCAGCAGCATGGCAGCATCCTCTCTCGGTATATGGCAGCTTTCTTCCAGATACCGGCATGTGTCGCTGATGCTGTGCATCATGGCTTCGTACCGCGCAAGCGCCTCTTTATTCTGCGCGACTGCCGGGGGCACGACATAGGCAAACTGATCATAATTGATATACCGCGTGCTTGCCTGCAGGCGTGTCGGCGAACCGCCCAGATGTGTATACCATTCCCGGATTACACGTGCAGAGTAGCCGTCCAGCACCATCTCTACATTTACGTATTCCATCACCCTTCCATGCCCGTTGGAAAGGCATTCCAGCCCGCGCTTATAGTTTTTATTCTGATCGGCAGTATCCGACCCCCAGCAGATCCCGGCGCGGCTGCCCATCAGCGTGATTGGATTTTTTGTTGTTTCTTCCAAAATAGTGACCCTGCCCATATATCCCTCCCTGCTCGTTATTACACATTCTAAACCCGGATCTGCCCGTCTCCGGTGATAATATATTTGTACGTACACAGTTCTGCCAGCCCCATAGGCCCTCTGGCGTGCAGCTTCTGTGTCGAGATACCCATTTCACAGCCCAGCCCGAACACACCGCCGTCTGTAAATCTCGTAGAAGCATTGACATATACTGCCGCACTGTCTACCGCTGCCGTAAACTGCCCTGCCGTTTCCTTATCCATTGTGACAATGGCCTCACTGTGCCCGGTCGAATGCGCATTGATATGCTCGATCGCTTCTTCTGCGCTGTCCACCACTTTTATGCTTAATATATAGTCTAAAAATTCCGTATCAAAATCTGCCTCTCCTGCAGGCGTGCCGTCTATCACAGCTGCCGCTGCCTCGTCCAGACGCAGCTCTACCGGCTGTCTGCCCTCATCCTGACGCTTTCTGCACAGCTCGTGATAGAGCATCGGCAGAAATTCCCCTGCCACGGCTTCATGTACGAGACACACCTCCTGTGCATTGCATACGCTCGGCCGGCTTGTTTTGGCATTATTTACAATACTTACGGCCATCCTAAGGTCTGCCGCCTGATCTACATATATATGACAGATCCCGGTTCCGGTCTGGATACACGGCACGGTCGCATGCTCGACGCAGGAGCGGATCAGTCCTCTGCCGCCCCTTGGAATCAGCAGGTCTACGTATCCCTCTGCAGTCATCAGCTCGTTGGCACTTACCCTCGAAGTATCTTCAATCAGATTTACTGCCGTACGCGGCATGCCTGCCTCTTCAAGGCCGATCTGCATCGCCTCGACAATCGCATGGCACGTGCGCCATGCTTCTTTGCCGCCGCGCAGCACACAGGCATTGCCGCTTTTGACCGCCAGGGCAGCTGCATCGCTTGTGACATTCGGCCTGCTTTCATATATGATTGCAACAACGCCCATCGGCACTGCCGTTTTGCGGATAACCAGCCCGTTCGGCCTTTTTACCTCTTCCAGCACTTTTCCTACCGGATCTTCCAGAGCGGCTGCCTCCCGTATGCCGTCTGCCATACCCCGTATGCGTTCCATATTAAGCAGCAGGCGGTCAAGCATCACATCCGGTATACTGCCCTTTGCCGCCTTTAAATCATATGCATTCTCTGCAAGTATCCGCGCTGCATGATCTGGTTTGAGCAGCGAATCTGCCATCTTGTGCAGTGCCGTATTCCTGCGCTGCGTATCCGCCAGCAGCAGTGCTGTCTTTGCTTCTTTTGCCTGCGTTAAAATCTCCTGCGTTGTCATGCCATTCTCCTTTCTTAACAGTCCCGCCTGCTTTGAAACCGCGTTCCGGCCTGCCTGCCCTGCACGATATCATAAAGCACCCTGGGCTTGGCACCATTTGCAATGACCATATCCACGCCCTGCTCCATCGCTATCTGTGCCGCATGGATCTTTGTCGCCATGCCGCCGGTTCCAAGCCCGCTGCCGGCTCCCTGTGCCAGCTCCTCAATCTTTGGCGTTATCTCCATTACAAGCGGGATCAGCTTCGCCTGCGGATTTTTATGCGGATCTTCTGTATACAGTCCGTCAATATCGCTCAAAAGCACCAGCAGGTCAGCCTTGACGCTGCATGCCGTCATAGCCGCAAGCGTATCATTGTCGCCTACCGATATTTCCTCCGTGGCGATCGTATCATTTTCATTGACGACCGGAATAACCCCCAGCTCGATCAGGCGGAACATTGTATTCTGAAAATTCTCCCTGCGGTCATCGTGCGAAAAATCTGACCCGGTCAGCAGAATCTGTGCGACCGTATGGTTATATTCCCCAAACAGCTTATCATACGTATACATCAGCTCACACTGGCCGACCGAAGCGGCCGCCTGCTTTGTAGGCATATCCTGCGGCCTCCCGTCTAAAGAAAGCCTGCCGATTCCCATCCCGATTGCCCCGGAAGACACCAGTACAATTTCATTTCCTGCATTTTTTAAGTCACTCAATGTCTTTACCAGCAGCTCCACATGCCTGATATTCAGACACCCAGTCGGATATGCCAGTGTGGAAGTACCTACTTTTACTACGACTCTCATATTCTTGTCCTTTTTAATACTCCTTCCAGATAGGATTTATAGTTTTGTACCGTCCGGCCTGCTCATGGCAGGATTTCACCACAGCAGCATAAATCACGCTCTGGTCAGCCTTGATTTCGTTCTGGACGGGGCAGTTTCTATCCGGGCATAAATATGCGTGCAGAGCCACATATAAGACCCTGCACGCAGTTTTTCCAATTTTTTCTAATATAATTCGTTTCTCATAAGCCGATTCATTTTTTATAAGTCAACTCGTTTCTTATAGGTCAATTCATTTCTTATAAGACAGTTTATTTCTTGCAAGTCAATTTGTTTCTTACATAAGGCCGTTTATTTCTTACAGGCCAATTCGTCTCTTATAAGACAGTTTATTTCTTGCGAAACAATTTGTTTCTTAATAAGGCAGTTTATGCTGTTACTCCTGCATGCCTGCTTCTGCCATTGCTTCTGCCAGAGCCTGCATATCTGCCATGTTTTCTTCTTTTAATGTAGATTTAATTGTTACAGCCGGCTCAACAATGGATACGTTCTTCATTGTCTCAATAATCGCTTTCATTGTCCTGCCTGCTGTCGGAGCCCAGGAGCCGTTTTCCAGAATGCCGACGGTACGCTTCTGATAGCCCTTGCTCTGTAAGTGATGCAGAAAATCCTGCATACACGGGAACACGCCGCCGTCATAGCTTGCAGCTGCTAAAACCATGCGGTCATAGCGGAATGCATCTTCTATGACTTCCGCCATATCTTCTCTTGCCAGATCGCTGACTACGACTTTTTCCACGCCCTGCTCACGCAGCAGATCTGCCAGCTTCCTGGCTGCCTTTGCCGTATTTCCATGGATAGAAGCATAGGCTACCAATACGCCTGTATTCTCAGGACGATAGCTGCTCCAGGTATCATACAGTCCGATGTAATAGCCCAGATCTTCTTTTAAAATCGGGCCGTGCAGCGGGCAGATCATAGAAACGTCTACTCCAGCCAGCTTTTTCAGCAGCGCCTGCACCGATGTGCCGTATTTGCCTACAATGTTAAAATAGTATCTTCTTGCCTCACATGCCCAGCCTTCATCGTCATCAGCATCCATTGCGCCGAATTTGCCGAAGCCGTCTGCCGAAAACAGCACTTTTTCACTGCTTTCATAAGTAACCATTACCTCCGGCCAGTGTACCATCGGTGCCATATAAAAATGCAGTGTATGTGACCCGAGAGGAATGGAATCCCCTTCTTTTACTATAATCATACGGTCATCCAGTGCTATGTCAAAAAACTGCGGCAGCATATTAAATGTCTTCGCATTTCCTACGATAATGACATCAGGATACAGCTCCAGCACCCTTGCTATGCTGCCTGCATGATCCGGCTCCAGATGTGACACGATTAAGAAATCTATTTTCCTTCCATCCAGTGCTTCTTTCAGGTTCTGCTCCCATTCTGTCATTTTTCTTGCATCTACGGTATCCATCAAGGCTGTTTTTTCATCTAAGATCAAATAAGAATTATAAGTAACGCCGTCCGGTACGACATACTGGCTTTCAAATAAGTCAATATCCCTGTCATCTACTCCGATATATTTAATGGAATCCGAAATTGTTACCTTCATAAAATTTCTCCTTTCAATCGCAAAATTTTCATCTATTGTTCTTTGTGCATACCCTCTTTTTGGGGTCCGCATAAAACTGTTCCTCGACACCCATTTACATAGTATACTCTATCCAAACAAGTTTTTCAAACATTTTCTAATTATTTCAGTATTTTACAGCTGCGCCTATGTATTCTCTTTTGGCTGGATTAATCCAGATATCTGCAGTATTTTAGATATTTTGCTGAAAACTGCTTCACATCCCAGGCATGGCTGCGCTGCATTACTGTCCTGCCTACATTAAAATAGTCATAACGTATATTTTCGTCCTGCATCAGCGTCTTATCCCAGGTACAGTCTATATAGCGGCTTTTGTTTCCGATCCTGACATAATTCCATGTATGGCTGCTGCGGTTGGCCAGCCCGCAGACCGCGATTGCGTAAAATCCTGCCTTTGACGCCACCAGATTAAACGCAGCGGTATATCCCTGGCAGACCGCCTTGTTTCGTACCAGCGCGCCATAGGCGGTATAAGAGTCTTCATACCCGTCTGTATCCTCCTGCCCATAATCATACCGGCACTGCCGGATAATATAATCATGGATTGCCTTCAGCTTCTGTACATCGGTCATGGTGTTATTCAGCTTGTTTTTTACAAATGCCTCCGCTTTTTTATCAGCCTGCCGCATTTTAGACTCCTGCTCAGACCTGGTCAGCTCACTGCTCCTGCGGTAGCCATATGTCCCGTTGCCCTTTTTCCACACATAAGTATTGTAGTTATATTCTGGATGCTGCTGCAGCATCAGGTAAAATATAGGATAGTAGGACGTGTCACTGTAAAAGCTCGTCGTATAATCACTGCTTTGAAGCGCCTGTAAGGCTGCCTTATAAGCCGCCTGCGTACTTTGAAGCCGCGTTACCTCCAGCAGGGAATCTTTTGTCAGAAAAAATATGTATGCGGCCTCTTCCCCAATCACCTGTTTTTGATATGTACATCTGCCTGTAAACAGCAGATCTTCCTTCTGCGCTGCCTGCGCCAGCTGCTGATGCAGCTGTTTTAACGTATAATCCGCAGATGTCGTAAACGCGATCTGCGTCTGGCCGCTTTCAATCGCCAGTTCAAATTCCCTGCATACCTGCGGCAGGTCTAAAACAGCGGCCGATACCGGTACTGCGCTGCATATAAAAAACAGCCATACACAGAACGCCGCACATGCCGCCTTCCCTGCATGAAATATTATCTGCCTTATATGTTCCATTTTCTGCAAGTCTCCTTTTTTGCAGGTCTATTGTTTCCTTATTCTGCAGATTTCCTTTTACAGATCTATTGTTTATTTTTTCTGCAGTTCTCCTTTTTTTACAGGTCTCCTGTTTCCTTATTCTGCAAGTTTCCTTCCTGCAGAATTGTATTTTGCAGGTTTTCTGCAAATCTTATTACAAAAAAGGCAGGACTATTCGCTATACTGCAGCCCTGCCTTTTCACATACTGTAAAATTTTATTCCTGTAAGGCAGCCTGCCGGATACAGCCTGCTGTAATCTGGCGGCTGCCGGTATAAAGCGGGTATTTTACTATACAACCTTATTCATACAGCAGTGCTTATATTTCTTTCCGCTGCCGCAAGGGCATGGATCGTTTGGATATACTTTTTTGGCCGTACGCGTTTTCGGCTTTGCGGCTGCAGAGTCATCTTTATTCGTTCCTGTCACCTTTGCGACTTCTTCACGTTCTACCTTTTCTTCTATTCTGACATGATACAGCAGGCGCAGCGTATCTTCACGCATATTCTGCGTCATGCCGTCAAACATCTCAAATCCCATCAGCTTGTACTCTACAAGCGGATCTCTCTGCCCATAAGCCTGTAAGCCGATACCCTGACGGAGCTGGTCCATATCGTCTAAATGTGCCATCCATTTGCGGTCAATCACTTTCAACAGAATCACACGCTCCATTTCACGTATTGCCTCCGGCTCTGGGAATTCTGCTTCTTTTTCCTCATACAGCTTGACCGCCTGCTCCTTGAGCTTATGCTTGACCTCTTTACTGTTTTTGCACTCGCTGATATTTTCTTCCGTCAGCGGTTCCAGCGGAATCACAGGGATAAGCAGCTGGTTCAGCTCATTCAAATCCCATTCTTCCCTGCTCACATCGTCAGACAGGCAGGCATCTACAGTAGCTTCTACAAAATCTACAATCATCTTGTAGATCGATTCGCGCATGCTTTCACCATTTAAGACCTTCATACGCTCTTCATATACGATTTCCCTCTGGTCGTTCATAACCTGATCATATTCCAGCAGGTTTTTACGAATGCCAAAGTTATTTGCCTCGATCTTTTTCTGCGCCTTCTCTATTGCATTGGTCAGCATCTTATGCTGGATTTCCTCGCCCTCTGCGACTCCAAGTGCGCTGAATACATCCATCAGCTTTTCAGAACCAAACAGGCGCATAAGGTCATCTTCCAAAGAGATATAAAACTTTGACTCGCCCGGATCTCCCTGACGTCCTGACCGTCCGCGCAGCTGATTGTCAATTCGTCTGGACTCGTGGCGCTCTGTACCGATGATCTTGAGTCCCCCGGCTTCTCTTGAGGCCTCATCCAGCTTGATATCCGTACCACGCCCTGCCATATTGGTTGCAATCGTCACTGCACCATGCTCTCCTGCATGGCTTACGATCTCAGCCTCAAGCTCATGAAACTTTGCATTCAACACCTGATGCTTGATGCCCCTGCGGTCCAGCATCTTGTCCAGCAGCTCTGATGTCTCGATTGTTACTGTACCTACCAGTACAGGCTGTCCCTTTTTGTGGCTTTCCTCTACATCATCGCAGACCGCACGGAATTTTTCCTTCTGAGACTTATATACGGCATCCTGATGATCGATACGTACCACCGGCTTATTTGTAGGTATCTCAATAACGTCCATGCCATAGATATCACGGAACTCCTGCTCTTCGGTCAGAGCCGTACCAGTCATGCCGGCTTTTTTCTCAAATTTATTAAAAAAGTTCTGAAACGTAATCGTCGCAAGCGTACGGCTCTCACGTTTTACTTTTACATGCTCTTTTGCCTCGATTGCCTGATGAAGGCCGTCGGAATAGCGGCGTCCTGGCATAATACGTCCGGTAAACTCATCTACAATCAATACTTCATCGTCTTTTACAACATAATCTTTGTCCCTGAACATCAGATTATGCGCACGGAGTGCCAATATGATATTATGCTGGATTTCCAGATTTTCTGCATCAGCCAGATTTTCGATTTTAAAGAACTGCTCTACCTTCTTTACGCCGTCTGCAGTCAGATTGACTACTTTATCCTTTTCATTGACGATGAAATCACCGTCTTCTTCTACTTCGACACCCATAATGGCATCCATCTTTGTATATTCGCCATTGCCCTGCCCGCGCTTCATCTGTTTTGCTAAAATATCGCAGGCTTCGTACAGTTTTGTGGATTTGCCGCTCTGCCCGGAAATAATAAGCGGTGTACGCGCTTCGTCGATCAAAATAGAGTCAACCTCGTCCACAATGGCATAATGAAGCCCTCTCTGGACAAGCTGCTCCTTGTAGATGACCATGTTATCCCTTAAATAATCAAATCCCAGCTCGTTGTTCGTCACATATGTGATATCACAGGCATAAGCCTCACGGCGCTGGTCATTGTCCATGCTGTTTAATATGCAGCCGACCTTCAGGCCCAAAAACTGGTGGATCTGCCCCATCTCTTCGGCATCACGCTGTGCCAGATAATCATTGACCGTTACAATATGCACGCCCTCGCCTTCCAGTGCATTCAGATATGAAGGCATTGTAGCTACCAGCGTCTTGCCTTCGCCGGTTTTCATCTCGGCAATACGGCCCTGATGCAGAATAATGCCGCCAATAAGCTGTACGCGGAACGGCTCCATGCCAAGCACACGCCTAGAAGCCTCCCTGACTGTGGCAAATGCTTCTACCAATATGTCATTCAATGTCTCGCCTGCTTCTAAGCGCTTTTTAAATTCTGATGTCTTGCTGCTTAATTCTTCATCAGATAATGACATCATCTCTGGACGCAGGGCTTCGATTTTATCTACAAGCGGTTTGATTCTTTTTAACTCACGTTCACTATGAGTACCAAATATTTTTTCAAATGCTCCCATATAATCTCCTATCGTTATCGTATACTGCATCGTGCCCGATGGGCATACTGTATTTTAAGTGCTTTGTATCCGGCTGCTTTCTGCACATGGCTGCATATGGCATGCATCACAAAACTGTTCTTCATTATATCACGTCTTGCTTTTTGAAACAATAGATAATGCGGTGAACTATTTGTAAATATTTTATAAACTGTAATGACTGCCTCTATATTAAGAACGAATACCAGACTGTTTATGCAGGCTGCCTTCGCTTATATTATCTTCAATAGATCTTGAAATATCCATGTCCGCCAATTTATCCAGATCGCATATTTTATCAGATTATTATATCATATTTGCACACAATTCAGATTAATAAAATATTTTTTAATTTTTTTCAAAATAGTTGTTGACAAATCCATTTTTGTTTGATATTATAAATTCAACAAAAAACAAACGGAATACACAAGAGAACTTCAAAGCTAACAGCATTTCTTAAAGGTACATATAACAAATATCCATTAAGAAATGCTCAGCGGAAGGGATGGTGAGTCCGCCAAAGTACGAATGTATTACCCTATAATCTAAGAAAAGAGGTACAGTCCAATGATTTAAGCACATCTGCATAGAATGCATAAACAAAATCTACGAAAACGGAGAATAGTCCAATGGAGAGAGAAGCATAACCCAGAATCTGATTTAATAAATCTAACGAAAGCGGGGACAGTCCAATGGAGGCAGATGCATAACCCAGTATTTGATTTAATAAATCTAAGAAAGCAGGTATAGACCAATGAACAAAGCAGTTTTATCCAATATTTGATTTAATAAATCTAACGAAAGCGGGGACAGTCCGATGGAGGCAGATGCATAACCCAGTATTTGATTTAATAAATCTAAGAAAGCAGGAATGGACCGATGGACAAATTAATTTTATCCAGAACTTGATTTAGTGAATCTAACGAAAGCGGGGACAATCCAATGGAGGCAGCATTAAATCTCAAAACTTGATTTCGCAGAATCTAATGAAAGCGGGGTACAGTCCGATGAAAACGGCAGCTTAAACCCAGATGATTTGCAAGAACACAAGAAAGAGGGGTATCGTCCAATGGAGGGAAAAGTTTAAACCGGTATTTGGATTTGTCATATTTGATTACAAGCAGCTGCAACTAAACATAATCTGCTGTTCATATAACCGGTATTTGACAGTTTTATTCTCATCGTAAAACCAACCATTACTATCAGAATATTTCAGTAAGTATCGCTTATATTACAAAAAAAGGCAGCTTGTTAATGAAATACTCTAATGAAAGCGGGGACAGTCCGATGGATGTTATAGCTTAACTCAACATTGCATTTAGTAAATCTAACGAAAGCGGGGTACGCTCCAATGCATGAATTTGATCAACACGTTTTCAGATTAGTTACATGATATGCACAAGATACCGTGAAAGAAGCACTGTAAAGTGGTCAGAGATTCAGTCGAGTACATTCATATATGGATTCAGATCAAAAGCATTCAAGGAAAACAGACATGGATACCGAATGGACTAAGCTGGAGACAACGCATACGACAGCAAACTGTTTTTAATAATATTTCAATCCTCATTTAAGATTAATATAGATAGAGTTGTTCGAAAAAATGAATGAAAGGCATGGTATATACCCATGGACATAGCAGTCTAAGAGGCGTCAGCAATCAAGAATCGAATTGTTGGCGCCTCTTAATATTTATTCCTGCGCAGTATTTTACTTACTGTGCATTTCTCATCTTATTAGCCACATAATAGCCAAGGTTTTCTTCTGCATTTGCCAGCCTGCACCCGTAATAGAATCCGCCCTGAGGCAGCTCCTTTTTCCATACGACCCTTGCCTCCAGCTTAATCGGCTCTTCATCATCCTTATCTTCATCCATAAACTGAATATACAGGTGTCGCAGATCCTGTTCTTCAATCTTTACAGGACTCTGTATGCCGATTCCGTTTACACACAGATCATGAATAATGATCTCGACATCTTCCGGCTGATTGCTGATCTTGAGTTTGCCCGGCATATCCAATACAATGCGGGAAACTTTCCGCCGGTTGACTCTCACACTGTTTTTTGGAGCTGCAAGCGCATGATACTGCCTGCCTTCAACCGTCCTGCGCTGAATCCTGCAGTTTGTCCACGCCTTCGGCATATCCAGACCGTCTTCATAAATCGTAATAATTTGTACACTCGGACTCGAAAAATCAACCACCTGGCCCTCATGGCGGATCAGCTCCAACAGCACGACATCGGAACGAACTCCGGCTACGACTGCTTTTACATCCACTAACAAGGTTTTATGCTTACAGCGGATTGTCACTTTCTGGCCCTTTTTTAACTCCGAAATTTTCAAAACTGTGCACCTCCAAAATTTATTCACAAGACAGCTAACAAATCAGCTGCAGCCGTCCTATGACAGCATCATTCTGTCGTTTGCAAACTCTTCTCCGCTGACCTCCTCAAATTTTGCCAGCAGATCCGAAACATGAAGCCCTTTTTTCTCTTCCCCGCCGATGTCGTAAATAATACGGCCTTCGTGCATCATAATCAGGCGGTTGCCAAGACGTATGGCATCTTTCATATTATGCGTGATCATCAAAGTCGTCAGCGCATTATCCGATACGATTTTTTCCGTCTGGCCCAATACTTTTGCGGCTGTCTTAGGATCAAGCGCTGCCGTATGCTCATCCAAAAGCAGTACTTTCGGCTTCTGCAGTGTTGCCATCAGCAGCGTAAGTGCCTGGCGCTGTCCGCCGGACAGCAGGCCTACCTTTGTGCTCATGCGGTTTTCAAGCCCCAGGTCCAGCAGCTTTAATTTTTCCTTATAGGCAGCACGCTCTTTTGCCGTAATGCCCCACCGCAGGCCCCTGCTCTTTCCCCTGCGGTATGCCATCGCCAGATTCTCCTGTATCTCCATATCTGAGGCAGTGCCCATCATCGGATCTTGGAATACACGCCCCAGATAAGCGGCACGCTTATGATCCGGCTTTTTTGTAACGTCTATGCCGTCGATCAGAATGCTGCCCTCATCTACCGGATATACGCCTGCGATCATATTGAGCATCGTAGACTTACCCGCACCATTGCCGCCTATGACCGTAACAAAATCCCCTTCTTTTAGTTCCAGATTCAGACCTTGGAGCGCGGCTTTTTCATTGATTGTGCCTTTATTAAAGGTCTTGTGGATGTTATGCAATTTCAGCATTATCTGCTACCTCCTTTACGGAAAGAAGATTTCGCTTTTGCCCTCAGATAAGGCACTGCCAGGAAAACTGCAACCACAATAGCAGAAAACATCTTCATATTTTCAGATGGAAGGCCGAGCCAGAGCACGAACGTAATAACAAGATAGTAAATGACCGCCCCTACTACTACAAACAGCATCTTTACGGCAAAATTTGCTTTCTGTCCCAGAATGCTCTGCCTTAATACCTGCCCGATAATAACTGAGGCTAGGCCGATTACGATTGCCCCGCGGCCCATGCCCACATCTGCATAGCCCTGATACTGTGCCAGAAGACCGCCGGAAAGGCCTACGATCGCATTGGAAATAACCAGTGCTGCCACTTTGGATTTATTCGTATTGACCCCCTGCGCTCTGGACATATGAGGATTGCAGCCTGTCGAACGGATTGTAAATCCGTACTCTGTTCCGAAAAACCAATATAAAGCTGCCGTCAGTACAAGTATAAAAATAATCGTCACTACAATCGCCTGCGTTACATAACGCAGCGAGATTACCAGATGATACATATCTACGCTGACAGATTTATTTGAAGCTCCCAGAATGTTCAAATTTACGGAATAAAAAGCGATCTGCGTTAATATACCTGACAGGATATCCGGTATGCCGAGTACCGTATGTAAAAATCCTGTGATAAAGCCCGCCGCTCCGCCTGCCGCCGCCGCTCCGATCAGGGCAGCCGGTGTCGGAACGCCTGCAAGAATCATCATAACAGCTACCGCTCCTCCGGTCGCAAGCGTACTGTCTACCGTCAGATCTGCAAAATCCAGCAGCTTATACGTAATATATACCCCGAGCGCCATAATACCCCATACCAGGCCCTGTGCACATGCCCCCGGCATAGCGCGGAATAACGCCATAATATCCAACATATTATCCTCCCGTTTCTACTGAACGAACTTACTCCAGCTCCTCATATCCCTGCGGAATCTTTATTCCGAGCGCTTCGCAGATCTCTTTGTTATACCTCTTTGTAGTCGCTTCTGCATATTCTATTTCCATAGAAGATACATCTGCACCGTTTACCAACACCTCATATGCCATCTTGCCTGTAGCATATCCCAGATCATAATAGCTGATGGACAGCGTAGCGACACCGCCCTCACAAATGCCTGCCTCGCCTGCTACGATCGGCATCTTATACTGCAGGGCGAGGTCTTTGAGCAGGGAAACGCTGGAAGCCATTGTATTGTCTGTAGGTACATATAAGCAGTCGCTGGAGCTGCATGCTTTTGTCACGACTGCCTGGATCTCATTGGAATCAGAGGCTGTAAATTCCTCATAGCTTATGCCGTCTTTTTCTAACGCTGCCTCCATCTGCTCTGCCTGAAACTTGGAATTCGGCTCTGCTGAACAATAAATAATGCCTACTTTCTTGGCGTCAGGAAACAGCTCACGGATCATTGCCTCCTGCTGCTCAATCGGAGCAAGGTCGCTCGTACCGGAGATATTCGTGCCTGTTGTACCGCTGAAATCAGACATTCCAAGCGCTGTCGCATAATCCGTAACCGATGTTCCAAGAATCGGAATTTTATTTGTAGCTGCGGACGCTGACTGCAGCGCAGGTGTTGCATTTGCCAGAATCAGGTCTACATTATTGGACACAAAGCCATTACAGATTGTCGCACAGTTTGTCTGCTCATTCTGCGCGTTCTGTTCTTCAAAATTCAGCTTATCCTCTCCCAGCAGCTCAATCAGGGCGTCTTTAAAGCCTTTTGTCGCTGCATCCAATGCTTCATGCTCAACCAGCTGGCAGATACCGATATTATATACTTTGCCGCTGTCAGCTGTCTGGCCTGATCCTTCCTGATCCTGCCCGTCTGCGGAATCCTTTGAATCATCTGCGTCCTTTTCATTTGATTCATTTGATTCGCTTGAACTGGAACCCGATCCGCTATCCGGCGAGCTGCCGCATGCTGCTAATGAGACTGTCATTGCTACAGCCATTAAAACTGCAATTATCTTTCTTTTCATTTTCTTACTCTCCTCTTTTTCCCTTTGACTCGTCAAAGTATTAACGCATTTAATCATAAGTTGATTTTACCAAAAAGTCAAGGTTTTGTTAATATAAACTATAAATGCAGTTTTGCAAAATATGTATATTTCTTATATTTGTATCACAATCGTACAGAATTATGCATTAATTCGAAATTTGTTTACTTCACTGTCCAGCACATCTGCAATGCCCTTATTGGCATCTGCCTGCCCCTCGATATCTTTTACATTTTCATTAATGCTTGCTGACATCTCCGAAATCCGGCTGACGCCCTTTGCGCTTTCTTCAACAGAACAGCTTACGGCCTCGATTACCTGCCGGATCGAATCCATATTATTCTGCAGCTGCTGTGCCTGCTGTCTGAATACCATCATCATCTCATTGATCCTGCGGGCCTCTTCATTATATTCCTCGCTTGTGCCTACAAGATCTGAATAACCCTTTAATGCTGTTGCCTCCATAAATTCCACCATGCGCGAAGCTTCATCTGCAAGCGCATTTACCGCTTTTACAACCACTGCGCTGACATCCTTGATCTGCTCTGCTGCCGTAGCCGAATCCATGGCCAGCTTGCCGATCTCGTCTGCCACAACCGCAAACCCCCGGCCTGCGTCTCCTGCCCTGGCTGCCTCAATGCTGGCATTTAGAGCAAGCAGGTTTGTCTGATCGGTAATATTGATAATATTCGATGTCAGATCACCGATTTTTTCTACTGCCCTGGACTCTTCGATCTTGCCATAGACGCTTGCGATAATTTCCTGCGTGCGCTGCTTTGCTGTCTGCTGCTCTTCGATTGCATATGTCTGTGTGCTCTGCGCCCGCTCTTTAATATCATCTGACAGCTTTCCGCCGTCCTGCGCACGCTCATTAATCTGCTCAATAAACTCATATACTTCTGTAATAGAATCCTGCATCCTGTTTAAGGACAGTGTCGTTTCATCCATTGTAGAAGACATTTCTTCCATAGTAGCAGAAACCTCGGAGACATTTTCCTGCGTATTCCTTAGATGAGATACGACATTTTCAGAAGAACTGTTCAGCTGCCTGGAATTATCCGATATGCTCATCATAATCTGGCGCATATATGCTAACAGCTCATTGACATGCCCTGCAATCGACTCGATCTCATCCCCCGTCTTCATTTCAATCGTCTGTGTCAGGTCTCCGTTACTGTTCACAATATCGTAAATCCTCTCATCTACCTTCCACAGATTTCTTGTAATGCGGCTGACAATCAGGCCAAACAGCACGACTGCCGCCACAAAGCACCCAGCGCCTATCACAACCACATTGCGCATTGTATCATTGACTGCTGCCACAATCGCAGTTGCATCATAATCACAGCCGACCGCGCCGACTACTTCATTTTTCGTATTATAAACAGGTACATATGCCGAAATCGTCGGAATGCCCCCTTCTGTGGAGATCTTATCGTCTTTATAAATCTCTCCATCCTCAAACACCGATTTCAGCTTAGAATAAGGCTCGTCAAACTCGACACCGATATCCTGATGATCTTCCTGGTCTAGATCAAGGCCGTAATATACCTTTTCCCCATCTGCATACAATATATACATATACCGGATGGCAGAGCCTTCCATTGTATCCCGCATAGAATCTCCAAGCACTTTATAAGCGATTGAATCCTCAGCACCCGGAGCCAGCATCCCGACCAGATTTCCGTTAATATCGCTCTCCACCAGACCGCCGATATACGCGGCCATTTCCGCCCCTGTCAGCACCATATCCGTTTCCATGCGTGATTTAAAAAGCAGTCCCATACAGCAGCAGACCATTGCCACGATAAGCGCCGTCGGCACAAGGACTTTTGATTTTATGCCAAGCCTCCTTGTCCTGCGCCGGTAAACGCCTGACCGGCTGCCTCCGCTGTTACTGCCTGTCTTTTTTTCCGCTCCCATGAAATTCCTCCCCCTTCTCTCCCAAAAATACCGCCGGGTACCTTCATCCGTATTTCAAATATTATAAAGCCACCTTCAAGCCTAAAAACATATTTATTCTATCACATTATTATCCGCTTGTCACCTATGCATTTTGGATAATATGACATATATTTTTATATGACGCCGCAAACACATTGTAAGCATTGCACAATAATTGCTCGAATCCGCCCTCAGCGACTGTGTGTTTTATCTAAGTCTGCAGCTGCATTAACCTCTGTATGTAAATAGTCAAACAAATTTTTGGGGAACAGGCCAGACTATATGCCGTGGCAAACACTGGAGCGTGTGTTAACTTTGCCTAGAGAGTGTTTGAAAAATCATTCCCGCGATCTGCCCTCTCCAATTCAGGCTTCTTGGACTACTAATGTCCAATATAGAAGCATTTTTCAAACACGCTCTAATGCCAGCTGCACCCACAAGGCATGATTCACAGTTTTTCCCTGCGCTCTTTCCAGTCCGGCAGAATCTGCCCGACAAACGCGTAAAACGCTTTTGAATGGTCTGGATGAATAAAATGTGCAAATTCGTGCACGACTACATACTCAATGCTTTCCAGCGGTTTTTCAAGCAGCAGGCTGTTAAATGTAATCTTATGCTTTCCCGGCATGCATGATCCCCACCTTGAGCTCATTTTTCGAATCTTAATCTGGGGATAGACAACCCCCAGCTTTTGAAACTGCGGATAATATTTTCTGCTGAGCTGCCCGCATAATACGCCTGCCTGGATTTTCTGCCATGACTCAAAAAGCTGCTGCCTGTATGCAGCGTCCCGCCCGCTTTCTGCATACATAAACAGCTGCCCGTCCCTGCAGAACACCGCTTCTCCATGATTATTTCTGGAAAAACTGGTAATCCTGCCATCCTGGAGCTGGGCGATCCACTCCGGAACCAGCCTCCTGTCTGCCTGCGCAGTCTGAAGCGTAAGAAAGCCGCCCAGATATGGAATCCGGCTGCCGCTCTCATACGATACTTTTTCATTTGTTTTACTTTGCGCTAATTTTTCCCGCGCCTTTTTTATAAACGGAATTTTGGAACTGATAAAGTCCTCGATATACCGCTCATCCACGCGTGGATTTGCCGATACTACAATGCTGCCATCAGATTTAACAGTCAGATTGATATTTTTTACATTTTTGCGAATCAATGTATATGCGAATTCCGATTCTATTTTCTCCGGTTCCATAGTTCACACCCCGTCACTTCACTGATTCATTCCTGTTCCTTTTCACGAATCTGTCCGATAGTCCATGCACACCCTCAGCTTTGTATAAGGACGCACTTTCGCATCTGCCACTTTTACATGCTCTGGATGAACGGCATATCCTTTTAAAGCCTCTTCATCTGTAAATGACGAGTCAAGCATCAGATCCGCATTTGACGAATCCATACCGTCTGTATGCACATGTATATCAAGCAGGCCCGGAATCTGCCCAATCAGTCCTTCCAGCCCCTGTTTGATCTCTGCTTTTACCTGATCTTTTTCCTGCTGTGACAGCTCATTGTCCAGCTGCCATAATATAATATGCTTTACCATTCTTTTCCTCCATTTCATCCAGGCTGCCTGCCCAAAAACCATGCCCAAGAACATATTTGAAAAATCATTCCTGCGATCCGGGCTCCCCGATTCTCCATGTCATGCCCGTGGGTACATCTCTATAGAAAGCATTTTTCAAACACGCTCAAGCAAGATTATCCTGCCACCACCATACAGCGATTATTGTAGCATTTTATGACTGATATTACAAGCAGCTTTTCTGATTTCTACAGCAGCTTAACAGGCAGTCCGTCCCCTAATGGCGGCCTTCATAATGATGACTGTTATGGCCGGAGGCGTCATATTCATCCCAATAATTTTCATCCTGTTCATCCATGCTGCCCTGCATATCCTCTTCGTGCTGTCCGCTTTCATGATCTTCAAGCTCCTGTTCATCTAAGCTGCCCTGTGCATCCTCCTCATTCTGTCCGCTTTCATGATCATTAAAATCCTGTTCATTCATGCTGCCCTGCATATCCTCCTCATTCTGCCCGCTTTCATGATCATTAAAATCCTGTTCATTTAGGCTGCCCTGCATATCCTCCTCATTCTGTCCGCTTTCATGATCATTGAAATCCTGTTCATTTAGGCTGTCTTCGCTGCTCTCATCCGGCTGCTCATGTGTATTGTGCTGGTCATGTACTTCATCCTGATCATGCGACTCATGCTGCTCGTGCACTTTTGTCAATCCATGAATTTTAGATATGCTCATATTCTTACATTGGTCAATCGTTATGGAATCGTCATACTGCATAAGCTGCAGCCATGCATAATATTTTCCCAGAGAAATACCGCTGTCATGCGCCTTTGATACGATTTCAAGATCTACGCTGATGCTCTGGCTGTTGCCGTGCCCCATATGGCCGGAACAATTTTCTGCCTCCATCTTTAACCGGTCATCACGCCCGCCGTCTGCCGCCACGGTAAATATAAGCTCTGAATCATCCTGCAGGTAATCCTGCATAATCGGATCATGCATGATCGCCTCAATCGCATCTGTGTATCTTTTTCCTTTTAACGACAGGTCATTTAATATTTCTTCCCCTTCTTTATTATAAGCTGCCGCAGCCACTACTCTGTCCAGGCGGTTTAATGCAAGCTCAATCGATGGATTGACATCAATGCTTACATAGGAAACTGGTGCAGAAATCCATGAATAGCCGCTTATCCCTGCCGCCAGAACCAATGCCATGCAGGCGAACATCAGCGTGCCTTGAAATGCTGCCCGGTAAATGAACCGCGATTTTTTTCCAGCTCTTGCCTGTATAAACTGTTTTGTTGTCTCTTTCAGCCGGTCATCTGCCTGAATGCTGTCAAATGCATCATGTATTCTATTCGCCAATCCCTTCACCTCCCAGCTTTTCTTTTAAGATCCCTCGCGCCCTGGACAATAAAGAATACACCGTATTTTCCTTTTTGCCAAGAATCTTTCCTATTTCAGCTGCTGAATATCCTTCATAATAATGCAGATAAATGGGGTCTTTATATTTATCCGGCAGAGACAGCACCGCCTCTAATACCTCCCTGTGGTCCTCTGGGACTTCCGCCTCCATTTCCATAATCATTTCCAAAGGGACTGTACTGCGCCGGAAAAAACTTTTTAGATAATCTTTACAGGCATTGATCGTTACACGGAGCATCCATGCCTTTTCATGCTCGCCGTCGCTGAATATTTCCTCATGCATCATATACTTTAAAAAAACTTTTTGAAATATATCTTCGGTATCCGCATGATTTTTAAGGTAATAAAAGCAGACGCGCTTTATCATATCTGCATATTCTTCTACTGCATGGTTTACCTCGCCCTCGCTCCGCATACGCATCACCTCCTGTACTTTGTCATAAAGCATGCACTGCTTATATCATACTCCTTCTGCCATGCATTGTCATTGTTTTTACACAAAAAAGACAATGGCGGAGCTTTTACTTCCCCGCCATTGCCTGCATTCCCATTTTCTGCCATCAGACTGTGATCACACTGCACGCCGGAAGGTGCATGCTTTTTATAAGCGGCCATATATGATTAATGATGACTCGATGTATGATGCACTCTTCCGTTTGTATGTGTCGTCCTATGCGTTGTGCAGTATTTTCTACAGCTGCTTGCCCTTGTATGGGTTCTGCCATGGTATGCACAGTATGTGCCGCTGCTATGATGGCTGCTGCCATGGCCATGAGCCAGTACCGGTACTGTGAAGCTGCCTGAAAGCATCACCGCTGCTGTCATTACTGCTGCTGCCTTTTTCCAATTTTTTACGAAAACCATTTGAAATACCTCCTCAAAATTTTATTATTTTTTGTCTTATATAAATGACACGATTCACAGGTTCAAATCCTTGCATAAAAATCAAAAAATTTTTAAAATTATAATTCTTCTGCTGCGCTGCTATGTTTTTTGATTTTCCAGTAAAATGCAGTCCCTGCTATAAGAATCCGCCATCTTATCCTTACATTTTGTTAATTGCTATTGATCCTATTGTATACAAACAGACAGATCTATGTTAAAATAGCAGTAATTGCAGAAAACATCTAATACAGGACTGCGGCTGCATTTAGAAAGGCAGGAAACAAATGAATGCTATAGAAATCCAGAAATTGACAAAATACTATGGAAAACACCGGGGAATTGTCGATCTGAGCCTTTCCGTGGCTGATGGTGAATTTTTCGGATTTATCGGCCCAAACGGCGCAGGCAAGAGCACGACAATCCGCACCCTGCTGGGCCTGATCCATGCAGACAGCGGCAGTGCCGGCATATTTGGAAAAGACATTTCCACGCACAAAGATGACATTCTTTCGCAGATCGGATATCTGCCGTCAGAAGCGGTATTTTATTCCGGCATGCGTGTGAGGGATGTTATCCGTCTTTCTGCGGACTTACGGAAAACAGACTGCCAAAAAGAAGCACATATGCTCTGCGACAGGCTTAGTCTGGATACTTCAAAAAAAGTAGAGGAGCTTTCCTTCGGCAACCGTAAAAAAGTCGGTATTGTATGCGCCCTGCAGTGCCGGCCGCGCCTGAGTATCTTAGATGAACCCACCAGCGGCTTAGATCCTTTGATGCAGCGGGAATTTTTTTCTATTTTAAAGGAATTCCACGCACAGGGCATGGCAGTTTTCCTATCTTCCCATATTTTATCAGAAATTCAGAGAAACTGCACACGCGCAGCTATCATACGGGAGGGCCGCATTATTGCATGTGACAGCGTAGATGCGCTGTCACGGACAAATGCCAAGCGCGTACATATCCAGGGTGACGCTGACCTGCACGCATTATCCGGCATCCGCGACCTGCAGCAGGCGGGCGGCAGCAGCAGCTTTTTATACAGCGGCGATATCAATGTGCTCATTGCAGAATTATCCAGATATCAGCTTCAGGATGTATCGATATCAGAACCGGATCTTGAAGAAATATTTATGCATTATTATCTATAGCAGTCATCGTTTGTCTGCATTCGGACTACAAACGCTTATCAGGAGGAACGTCATATGACTATGATTAGACATGAATTAAGGCAGAGCCGGATTTCACTGGCCGTCTGGACAATATCGATTGGATTTCTGCTTGCAGTATGCATCTGCATGTTCCCCGAAATGAAAACTGAAATGGACAGCATCAATGACGTATTTTCGTCCATGGGCAGCTTTACCGAAGCTTTTGGAATGGACAGAGTGAGCTTTGGCACGCTGCCTGGATTTTATGCCGTAGAATGCGGAAATATACTCGGACTCGGCGGCGCTTTCTTTGCCTCCTTAATTGCCATATCCGTACTTGCCAAAGAAGAAAAGGATCATACCGCTGAATTTCTGCTCACGCACCCCGTCAGGCGCAGCCGCATTGTGACAGACAAGCTGGTCTCTGTGCTGCTTCAGATCATCATTTTAAATGCTGTTGTATACGCTGCTGCAGTAGGTTCCATCGCACTTGTCGGTGAACCGATTCCCTGGCAGGAAATCTCACTGCTTCATCTGGCATATTTCCTGCTGCAGATCGAACTGGCCGGAATCTGCTTCGGGCTCTCAGCGTTTCTGAAACGAGGCGGACTCGGACTGGGCCTTGGCATTGCGATCATTATGTATTTTTTAAATCTGATTGCAAATATTTCAAAGAGCGCTGAGTTTCTTGTATATATAACACCTTTTGGATATGCGGACGGCGCTGATCTCGTCGCTGACCTTACTATGAATGGAAGACTTGTGCTGATCGGGATGTCGTTTGCGGTTATTGGGATTATTGCCGGATATGTAAATTACTGCCGGAAAGATATTTCATGATATATAGTAAATAACAGAATGCCTGCTAGAGCATTTTTGAAAAATACTTTCTGTCAAATATGTATCACAGGACATAATATAGTGGGCTGCGTTAACCGAATGAGGGCCAAATATACCGCGAAGCGGGGAGTGCAGATCGCAGGAATGATTTTTCATACACGCTCTAGAGCGCGTTTGAAAAATGCTTTCCGTGAGATGTGCTTCACACTTTGTGGAGAATTTATCCCAAATTTATGAGGCATAGCGGGCTATGTTGATTAAATTTGGGATGAATTATCCGCGAAGTGGGGAGTGCAGATCGCGGGAATGATTTTTCAAACACGCTCTAGTACTCCATCCGGCCAGAAATTGTACTGTCAATGCTGGATATTTTGCCAGCCTGCAAGGCTTAATGCTTTATCGCAGGGGATTATGATCTCATACAGCATTACCACAGGGCATCATATATTATTACGAAGCTCTGCATAAAGAGCATTACGCTGACTTGCCGGGATCATAAGGGAGTCCATAGTCTGCTCTGCCGTCCATCCCATACTGTTCATCAGATTTTTTATAGTAAACAGCATTGCATTCTGCCAGCCTTCACGCCTGCCTTCACGCCGGGCTTCTTCCTGCATCAGTTCCATTGTTTCTGCTTCATTGTATTCAGTCAGGCACATATCTTTCACCTCCGCTTTATTGGCTATAATATATTGTTTAATTTCAAAGCTGTCCGGCATTTCATCAATTGCCTTGTCTATTGCGCGCTCAGCCTGTATGCCGTCTCCGCCTGATTCATTTTTAAAAAAAGCGGTGTTTCTGCGGATGCGTGCAATGAACCATGCGTATTCCCCAAGCGGCGTACATGCAGATAGCAGTTTTTTATTATGTCCATAATTTATATTGATCATCCTGACCTTTACTTCAATGTCAGGATCTGCATTTTTGTAGATTTCTTCCACAGTATCTGATATTCTGCTGTCCTTATGGCTGTCTTTCCTGTTTATGATATTCTGCCGGATTTCATGCTTAAATGCATCGCTGAGAAACAGGGTAGCTTCATCTTCAGCCGGATCTGTGCCATTATAAAATACCACCAGCCTGGGAATTGGGAGCGGCATCAGCGCCCTGCCATAACGATTAAGTTTTTTTGCGTAGATGTACTGGTCATACAATTTTGCAGCATACATAAACTCACGGACAGGCATATTGGGGTTATAAGAGCTCTGCTGCTCATAGAGTTCCATTGAACGGTAAAGACTGACGGATTCCGAAACCAGAAAAGAAAGATCATTTTTCATGCCCATGTAGACAACATCTTCGATAGTATTGATCGTAATGTCTGACAGAATGCTGTGCGATGTGCCGTGGAGAGCATTATAGAGTGATAATGTCCACCGCTTGTTTTCTTCCCTCCCGAAAATGAAACTGAACAAGCGTGATTTACAGCTGCGGTTTCCATGCGTTTTCAGCTGTCTTTCCAATTCCCTGATCCGTTCTTCCAGCTGCTCATAAGTTTTGTCTGGTCTGTTTTGTTTATCTGACATGTAAATTCCTATCTTTATTTTAGATCTAGATTCTAGGATTTAGCTTCATAGTTTTATAATTATGTTACCATAAATCTGGTCTCAGGGCAAGTACAGTTTATGGTATTCTTCAATTAGTCTTTTGGCCAAGTCATCAAAAATTTGGTATAATAATGGGGAA
>CAJUHV010000011.1 GCA_910586445.1 uncultured Eubacterium sp. | reverse complement strand
TCTCACGGAAAGCATTTTTCAAACACGCTCTAGAGCGTGTTTGAAAAATCATTCCTGCCAGCTGCACGTCCCACTTTGCGGTATATTTGGCCCTCATTCGGGTCAAATATACCACATCATCTTGGACATTAGTAGTCCAAGATGCTTGAAGTGTGACGCACATTTGACAGAAAGCATTTTTCAAACACGCTCTAGTGCTGGTGAAATACCAACACCAGAAGAATGGATCGAATATGTAGTTGATAAACTTAAAGAAGACGGAAGGGACGATTTACTGCAATGGCATTCAGAATGGTAATTTACAGTAGTGGACTACAGATTGTTAAAAAAGGAATTGTTAAAAAAATGTGAAATGGCTCCCCTTATAATTGACTTTGGGCAAACAGAGGTGTATAATGCTTTTTATTGCATAGAGTTCTAATTATTTTGGGGTGCAGTTATGGATGAAAAGAAATTGATGGAGCAGTATGATAAAATGAACCGGAAAATGCAGCGGCATTTCGCAAGCTACTTTTCTGATTCACCATTAACCTGTATTCAGGGGATTGTTCTTCATTACATTATTGTGGAAAGTGTCCAGAGAGATATTTTTCCAAAAGATTTGGAAGAATTCTTGGGAATTAAAGGATCATCAGTTACCAGTTTGATTAATAATCTGGAACAAGGGGGATATCTGCGGCGGGAAAGTCTGGAATCGGACGGCCGTTATAAAAAACTGGTATTGACAGAAAAAACGAAAGAGATGCAGGAAGATATTGTAAGGCGGGTTTTTGATTACATGCACAGTATGTTTGTTGGGATACCAGAAGAACATTTGAAAATTTTTGAGTCTGTAATCCTGCAGATGGCTAAAAATGCTGAAAAATAAAGTACAGCATTCTTTTTACCCATATACTTAGAATTCTATTTGTTCCGCTGTCAAGGAATGGAGATGATGATTTTGTTTGCAAAAATAAAAACGGGACTGCGTCCAGCACGTTCAGTTCCGCTAAGGAAAAATTTTTTACCTAAATAATTAGAAATCTAATTAAATTAAGATGTAATAATTTTCTAAAAATTTGACTGCATATAGGAGGATGAAGTATCATGAATAAGGCAACAACTGTGGAAAATCCGCTTGGATATGAACGGGTGGGGAGGCTGCTGGCAAGGTATGCCATCCCAAGTATCATAGCTCTGATCATCAATTCCCTTTATAACACGGTGGACCAGATTTTTATTGGCCAAGGCGTAGGGTTTTTGGGAAACGGGGCAACGAACATTATCGCCCCGATAGCGACGATCACGATTGCGATCGCCACGCTTTTTGGTGACGGACTTGCAGCTTTTTTTAGTCTCAGCCTTGGAAAGGGAGAGGGTGAGAAAGCAGCGAAAGGACTTGGGACATCAATCATTTATGGAAGTATCTTTGGCATTATCTGGACTGGCGTGGTATAAAAAAGTTGACAGTTTATTCTCAAGGATTCCATAATAAAATCAAGAGAATAAGGAGGTATTCAAAGCGGCACGTAAATATGACTATGAATATAAAGTGCAGGCAGTAAAACCGGCTAAAGAAATCGGAGGCGCTAAGGCTGCTAAAGAATTAGGAATACCTGAAGGAACCATCCATACATGGATGAAAGCCGTAAGGGCCGGTAAACTGGATATCGGGGAAGGTTCCCATACCCCTGCCGGCGCAATGAGCCTGTCAGAAGAGATTACTATGCTGCGCAGGCGGGTTAAGGAGCAGGATAAAGAAATCCGCCGCCTGAAGGAAGAAAGTGATATCTTTGAGAAAAATGTGTCAACGAATATTGACAATATCAGAACGAGAGCCGACAGCATAACAGACAACAGAGCAGGACTAAACGGAGGGAGGAAGAAATTTAATGAAAATTTGATAGAAAAGTGGTTGTGGTATTCTTTTAGAAGTACAAATCGAGGTTTGAAGGGAGGTATTAAATTGAAAATACTCAAGAAAATTATTCTAGGGTTACTACTTTTAACTGTAATGTCTGTAGGTGGGACAATCGTGTTAAAAATATTTGATTTAATCCTTAAATTAAATTATGAAAATATATGGATTTCAGGGTTTAAGGTTGGATTCGTTGCTTGGATAGGTATGTTAATAAATAAATACTATCACTATTTACAGAACAGAAAGCCAGGTTAGTAATAAATTCAAATTTAAGTAACACAGCGTCAAAGCGTATAGAAACCAAGTCTATGCGCTTTATTTTTATGTAAAGGAGCAGAGAATATGGCAGAAACCAAAAACGAGCAACAAAACAACAGTTTCAAACGGAAGTTAGGGAATACCACTTATACCGTCAAAGTACATTTCAGTAAAGACACTGACAAAACCTTTAAGGACAGAGTGCAAAAGCTGATTATCAATGAGTGCCTTGAAAAAAATCAGAAATAATCCTCATCAACACTTTACACCTCTTATCAGAGGATGTGCTGTTCTTCTGCGTGGACGGGCTCCCTGGATTCAAGGAGGCAATCAGCGCCGTATTCCCTCAGTCCGAGATCCGGAGGTGTGTCATCCATATGCTGCGCAATTCTTTTAACTACGTCAGCTACAGTGGTTTAAAGAAATAAGTTTTCGTTTCAACTTATAAAATGGATTTTATTTATGGATATACATTCTTGTCATATCAGGCTCATTATCCCCTTGAACCATGCACAAAAACTCCCAGCCATATCTTTCGTAAAAACTTGTATGGTCTGTAATCAAATAGATAGGAGTAATTCCTTTGGGTTTCATATCTTTCACAACAATATCAAGTAACTGTCCCGCAATTCCTTGACAACGATATTCCTTTTCTGTATATACCGCACATGAATTGGTGCAAGGTCTTTCCTGTCATGAAAATCATTTTCAATCACACCAAGACCGCCTGCAATGCGCCCGCTGTCTAAACAAAGATACCAGCCATATTCTGTTTCATTATTGATAGAGGCTTTCATACATTCAAGATAAGCTGCTTGTGGTACTTCCCATTTATCATGAAACCATGCCGCGGCTGCTTCTTTTAATTCGGGTTTTTGTCTTAAAGTAACATAAGTATATTCTTTCATATTTTTCACCATACCATTCCAAGGCATAAACGAGTTGTGAAATTTTTGTCAGATTCTTTCACTCTTACCTCTGCAGCTTCCGGTTTTGTTAAAACATGATACCATAAAATAAAAGATAAATCTATTGAATTTTGGCTTGTTTTTGCATTTGAATCCCCTTTGAAGGCAGAATAAAAAAGCATTGGAAATTTAAGAGCATCACACTGGATAAGGAATGTTTCCGCATCTCAGGAAAAGGCATGGCGAAAGGCAGCTATATATAGTTTCCTATTGCTGAACATAGATTTCTGCAGATAAATTAAAAATATTTATAGATAAAAGTAGAAATTTATGGCGTTTTGTCTTTTTTTGATGTATAGTATTATAGAAAAACCGATCAGTCATTATATGATACGTTAATATGATACGTTCTGCTGAAACGGAACGCAGATCCACAGTCTGGTATACAAAATCAGAAGAAAATGAATAAACGAATGAAAGGTGGAACTATGGGTTATTGTTTTTATGGGTGGGAGCATGCGGATGCACAGGCAGTGACAGATGAATATAAGGGAATCCATACGCCGCAGGATCTGTATGATGCGCTTTCTGAAATTTGGTGTGAATACACCTGCGCGCCAAGGCTCCGCGAAGGGTGGAGCAGCAAAAACAGGACGCTTGGGCAGTGCTCGATTACGGCATTTCTGGCACAGGATATTTTTGGCGGTACGGTGTACGGTATTTTAAGGCCGGGCGGAAATTACCACTGCTACAATGTGGCAGGAGAATGTGTGTTCGATCTTACGAGTGAACAGTTTGGGGACGAAGTGCTGAGCTATCAGGACAATCCAAAACAGCTTCGGGAAGTTCATTTTGCGAAAGAAGAGAAGCGGCAGCGCTATGAGTTTTTAAAAAATGAACTAAAAAGGCGGTGTGCAGAGGAATGCTGATTTATCAGTAAAACATGAAATTTACGTAAATAAAATAAATGTAATCAAACTATTGACAGCACGCAAATATAATGGTAAATTATAGCTATGGGCTGTGCTCAAAGAAATAGTCATGCAGCAGGATACGTTACTTGAAATGGAGGATTGATATTATGAAAACACCGCAGAAGGTATTAGAACCATTAGGAATCAAAAAGCTGTCCAAAACAGAGCTGGAATTTATGGAAGTCATCTGGGCACATCCAGAAGGAATTATGAGTGAGCAGGTCTATACGATGTTCAGCCAGGCATTAGGGACAAAATCAACCATTCTGCACAGGATCGTGGGAAAAGGGATGGCAACGACTGTCCGCAGCGGAAAGCACCACATATATATTCCTAAAATAACAAAAGAGGAATATATGAGGGCATTTTTTCAGGAAAAAATGAAAAAAGAATTTGGCATTACTACCTTTGAGGGCATGACCGCGGCATTCTGCGGCAGGACAGAGCTGAATCCAGAGGAAAAGGAGCGGGTAAGGCAGCTGCTGGAGGATCTGAATCAAAATGAATGACATGTTTTTGTATATGGTAAATATTATTACCGTCGTACTATTAGTTTCTTCGGCAGCAGGCAGCGTGCTGTTTCTTTTTATGAAAATAGCGACAGATGCGTTCAGCGGGCGATATGAGGTCAGGTTTCATTATCTGGTCATGCGGCTGGCCGTTTTCTTTTATCTGCTGCCTGCTGTCGTTATAACTGTGTGGATTATAATCAGCAGGACCTGTTGGGAGATGATTGGATATCAGCCGCCGGATCGTGCAGAAAAAGTGGATTTTTTAGATTATTTCGGCATACTGGTGATCTCCGAACACAGTCTTAACGTTGCCAGAGTTGCTGTATTTGCGGTCTGGCTGGCAGGGGCAGCAGCTTTTTTTATATTTCGGCTAGCATATGAAATGCGTGCGCTTGGAACAATAAAAAAACATTCTATAGAGTGGGATACAGAAACGATTCGTAAGATGCGCAGGCGGATTATGATGGAGACAGGAACCAAAAAGCAGATTCGAATTTATAAAAGCAGCATGACCGGCACGCCGTTTTCGGCAGGAATTATCCATCAGGCGATTTATTTTCCGCAGACGGAACTGTGCGGGGATGATCTTTACCGTATTTTAAAGCATGAATATATACATTGTATCAGAAACGATATTTTATACCGGCTGTTTATGATGATGATCCGCGGGATACATTGGTATCATCCGCTGATTTATTTTTTTGAACGGGAGTTTTTTCACTGCAGTGAACTGGCATGTGACGAAGAGGTGCTCAAAGAGGCGGACACTCAAGAACGGTACTGCTATGCGCAGCTTGTGCTTTCTATGCTGGAGGCCGGAATGGAAGAGGGGCAGACGGTATATGGCGCAGGCTTTATAAGCAGCAGCGAAGCCGAGATGAAAAGAAGGATTCTGCACATTATGAAAGGCCGGAAAAAGGCTGCCAGGGCAGTGATATTAGCCGGTATGATATTTTTTGCCTTATTTTGTCCGGTATCTACCTTTGCAGCATCGCGGGCAGTTGCCGCGTTCGGCAGTCATATTGTAAAGGCAGCGAAGGGAACGGCTGCGCTTGAAGTGGTAATGGAAGAGTATCTGCATAAAGAAGTTTTTAACGGCCCGGATCATGAGGTTTTGGATGTAAAAGGAGTCCCGGTGCTGGCAGCAGGTACCGGGCTGGCAGAGGCTGCGGTTACAGACGCAGGGGCGGTATGCTTATTTCGGATGGCGCTGGATCAGGGGGATACCGTGACATTTGGGCTGGCGTGTGACAATGGGGACGCGTTTACTGTCGGCCTTGAGGATTTGATGAGAAATCGTACGAAATATGTAGAATCAAATAAAGGAAAATGTGAATTTACATTTAGCGAGAATAAAAAATCGGAATACGTGTTTTTTGTCAAAACAAACAGTGATACGGAGGGGGAAAGTATACATATTACTGGAGATATTATAGTTCAGTAATCAATTTATTTGAGATAAATTCATCTTGACTATTTTCACATCATCAAATACTATAATATACAAGAGAACTTGATGATAAGGAATGAGAGGGTGGAATATGAATATTAAGTTAAAGCTGATCATGCTGGAGCTGCTGTCTCTTCTGGCTTTCAGCGTGATTTTGATTGCCGGCAGCTTGTTTTTGTCAGTTGAGGAGATGAATGTTCGTATTGAAGAGACTCTGCGGACAGCCGTACACGGATATCATGGAGACGCTTTCTATTTAAAAGATCAGGGAGAGAATATTGACATCACAGTATTTGAAGGCGATACCCGTATTGAAAGCTCTATTGAGGGCGCAGTCGGCACAAAAGCGAGCGAAAAAGTTATTGAAGAAGTCTTGCATGGGCAGCGTACATATTTTGATACGGATATTAATATAAATGGTGAGGAATATTATGGATATTATATGCCGATAGAATCAGGAATGCTGTTTGCAGGAAAGCCGAAAGCAGCTGTAGCTGCATTTATTAGAAACTGCCTGCTGATTCAGATCGGAATCGGAGCTGCTGCATATGTGGTCTGTGCGGTTATTGCGGCTGTTATTTCCAGTTCAATTTCTAAACGCATTCATCATTCTGCGGGCTGTCTGGAAATACTTGCTGATGGAGATTTAAGCCGGCAGTTTCCGGAAGCCAGGGCAGACAGCAGAGATGAAACGGATATTATTGCGCATGCAGTCTCTGCGCTGCAGGTACAATTAAAAGAAATCGTGACCAGCATCAGCAGCGAGAGCAGCCAGCTGAACGACAGCAATAATGAATTTACGGAAAAATTCAGCGTTCTTGCACGGAGTGTTACAAATATTAATGAAGCTGTAGAAGAAATTGCCCGCGGCAGTGATTCTCAGGCGCAGGAAACATCATCTGCAAGTCAAAAAATTGCAGAAATGGCTGATGTTATCGAGCAGAACACCAGTAATGTATCGAATCTGGAGCACGCTGCTGAGCATATGTCCGATCTGTCCAAACAGACAAACAATACGCTGACAGACCTGATTGCAATGAATGAGACTACGACAGCCAATATCGCTACGGTATCCAGACAGACGGATGCGACCAATACTTCAGCAGAAAATATTAAAAATGCTGTGCAGGTCATTCAGACAATCGCAGAGCAGACCAATCTCCTGTCATTGAATGCTTCGATTGAAGCAGCGCGTGCGGGAGAAGCCGGCAGGGGATTTGCCGTAGTTGCAGAGGAAATACGTAAACTAGCAGAGGATTCTTCCAGCAGTGCCGATGAGATTGAAGCTACGGTACAGGATTTACTGACCAATTCCAGCATCAGTGTGGAGAAGATGAGCGAAGTCAGTCAGGATGCCGCTGAACAGAGAGAGAAGCTGCAGAATACAAGACGCGGATTTGAAGCGCTGATGGAAGGAATACAGTCGGTATATGCTGCTTCGAAAAATATTTACGAGCAGACGCTGCGCCTGGAAGATCAGAAAAATACAATCCATAATGTCGTCCAGCAGCTTGCCGCTATTTCGGAGGAAAATGCAGCCACTACGCAAAAGACAAGTGTAAGCATGCAGGAGCTTTCCAGTACGATCGAAAGCTGCCGGGAAGAAACGGTTGTGTTAGCGGAGCTGAGCGAGGCTTTAAATCAGCAGACAAACAGGTTTAAGCTCTAAAAACGATAGAAAGCACGCTGCGCGAACCTTCTATTGTCATGAATAATGAAAAAGACGCATCCCTTTTTTGGAAAGGATGCGTCTTTTTTTAAAAATAATCCTGTGCATGCTTTTTGCTGCCGCCGTGTTTGCTGTTGTAGCAGCGGGTTACGGCACGGATTCCTCTGCGGGTCATATAAGGGAGCATAAATGATATGCACTCCCAGTCTCCGTTGGACTGCATGATCAGCATGGCATGTCTGTCGATGTCTTTACGGGTGAGTGCCTGCGACGGCGTGCTTTTCCTTGCGGATCTGATCTGTTTTTTCGTTATTTTTAGTTTTTTTCCGGTTGTCTGGTCTGTCCAGCCTGCCCATTCTGCATGTTTTGAAGCCGGGAGCAGCTGGTCTATGCCGTCGTCAGACATATATGGGACAAAGAACGCGACCCAGTCCCATACCCATATTTTGTTGATTAAAGCCAGGGCCATTTCGTCGGCCTGCGCAGGAGAGATGTTCTCACTGCTGCTGCGTGCGCCGGCCAGTGTGTGGATGCTGTTGTCTGGACTGTCGTTTTTTGTGCCCGGGCTGTCATCTGCTGTGTTTAAAATGTCACTATTTGTACTGCGGCCGTCAGCCGCTGTGCCCTGGCTGCTGCTTTTTGTATTCTGGCTGTCAGTCTTTGATTGTGTGCTGGCGGATGGTGTATTTCCAAATGCACAGGTTAAGGAGCCGCCAGAGTAAATGCCGGCAAGGGTGACAGCGGCAGTTAAAATAGCTGCCAGTATTTTTTGGGGCAGGGTTTGTTTTCGCAGGTTCATAATGGATTCCAGCCTTTCTTTTAATATATTTTTGTTTCCGTTTAATGTAATGGAGGCAAGGGGTTCCTGATAACAGTGTCTGGGTGACATGGCCTCCAGCAGTGTCTGGGCGTATTCTTTTCGCTGGTCATCTGACAAAACGAGGGCACAGGCAGCCTCATCACATGACAGCTCGCACAGCCGGCTGACCATGCGTCCCATGTAGTACGCCAGCGGATTGAACCAGTGTATGCACAGGGCAAGCTGTGCTGCCCATTTGTAATACATGTCTTTTCGCTTAAAGTGTATCAGCTCATGGAGCATTGTATAATAGAGCTGCTTTTGGGACAGGGATTTTTTCGGCAGCACGATGCAGGGATGTACAAATCCAATCAGCATGGGAGAAGATATCAGCGGGCATTCCCAGAGGTCTATGGCTTTTTTGATGCCTAAGCGGCTTTCTAGTTCTGACAAAGCCTCCAGACTGTCGATCTGATCAACAGGCATGCTGCCTGCCCGGATAAAACGGATAAAATCCTGATAAACAGTGGCCTTGTGCAGAAAAAGAAGCGCTGCCGTAAGAAGCCAGAACACGCACAGATAATTTCTAGCGGCCCAGACCGCGTGAAGGAGGCTTATGGCCGGCCTGTCTGCAGTGCCCTGGTACTGCCGGCTCTGGGCCTGTAAATCACCGTAGGATGTTTGATTATCCAAAGAGTCTGGGAGGCTTTGTGCAGCATGAATGTCTGCATGTGCGTTCCGGTCTGTATTGTCTGCTTCTGGGACAGGTGCGGATGGAGCAGGACTTTCTGCATGTTCGACAGCAGCATATAGAGAATCCTGTATCCACGATGCCGCATTTTCTGCCAGGTTTTCAGCGGGGCCGAACGGCAGCAGCAGGCGGACAATGGCAGCTGCCCAGATATAATACTGCCATTTATAGCTGAGCTTTTTCCGGCAGATCATACAAAAGAAAAAAATCAGCATGATCACGACGCTGCCGGAAAAGGACTGGGAAAAAAGCAGGGTGAGCATTGTCTGTGCCATTTATTTTTCCTCCAGTATTTTTTTCAGCTGTTCATACTCATCCTCTGTAAGGGAGTCGCTTCGCACCAGCTGGGTGACAAGACCTGAGACCTTTCCCTGAAACACCCGGTCTACAAAATGTTTTGTCTGCACAGTCTGGAAATCATGTTCTGTGATACAGGGAGTGTATATATTTTTGCGGCCGTGCTTGTCAGTGGACAGAAACCCTTTTTGGATCAGTCGTGATAAAAGCGTAATTAAAGTGTTTTTCTGCCAGTCTCTGCCATGCTCAGCCAGAGCTTTTGTAATTTCGGCAAATAAAAGCGGAGTTTTGGCGTTCCAGATCACTTTCATAATTTCAAGCTCTGCATCAGACAGCTGTTTTTGCATTGTTTGATGTTCTTTCATCGCAGCTCCTTTCATTCGGTGCGCTCTCCCTATGAGGGCTTTTTATATGACAACACGTTGTTTTAATTAAAATAACATATTGTCATATAAAAGTCAATACCATGTGCGGCAAAAAATAGATTGAATCTGATGGCAAAAAATGCTAAAATACTGGCATAACTTTCCTCTTTTTTAGGATGGAAGGCAAAGTAAATTGACATAGGAAAGGAGCAAAAATGGGAAGAAGATTAGTAGCAGCCCTGCTGGCTGCATGTCTGGCATTTTCACCAGGTGCAGGTTTTCTGACGCCTGTATATGCCGCGGAAGAAAAAAGCCCGCAGGCGCAGACGGCTTCCGGCAGTGTATTGGAGGTAAAGGTGGTAGATGCCTGTCTGTTTCCGTTTGAGGGCAGGGTAACTGTGGAAGTAAAAGGCCCGGACGGCAAAAGTCAGAAGCAGGAGCTGGATGGTACAAATAATTCAGCTTTGGCGCGGTTTTCAGTGGCGCAGGGAGATTATGTGGTGACAGTTTCAGCCAAAAAGTATGCAGCATACACGCAGACTGTCCAGATACAGGAAGGATGGACACACCGGATCATGGTATGCTCCTTGGAGATGGAAACGGAGACCGGCGCGAAGCTGGGATGGATTCGGCTGGGCGATGTAAACGGAGATCAGCTGGTAGATGCCACAGATTCCAAAGAACTTTTGTCGGCGATCCGCAGCGGCGCTTCGGATGCAAAATATGATTTAAATCAGGACGGAAAGGTAGATATTGCAGACTTAAATCTGCTGACAAAGAGCCTGGATCGGGCGCAGGAATCTTCGGTAGAAAAATTGTGGGTTCCTGATGCGAAAAATGTTAAGGCGGCAGAGGGGACGATTCTGGAAGGCGACTGCAGTGACCTGTTTTGGCCGGAAAATTTTATACAATTGAGCACGAAAAACAACGAAGTGATTTCAGCAGATCATCCGGTAGAAGCTGAATTTACGCTTGCACGGGGCAGCCTGGCAGCTCCGGTGCTCGGAGGCATGGCAATCCATGCGCCGGCAGATCCGGGAAAAAGCGGGAATACAGAGTGCCAGATTACAAACGGCGAAGTAGTGCTGGTGTACGAGGACGGAAATGAAGAGCGTACACAGACGATTTCCTTAGATCCGAATAAGAAGAAGCTGGCAGCAATGTCTTCTGTAAGAGCAGGTGCTTCGGTCAGTACAGAAGCAGGCGGCGTGCTGGTGCTTGATTTTGGCGGACAGATTGCGGTGAAGAAGGTGTCAATCCGAATTACCGGCACGAAGAAAACGCAGCCGCTTGTAGAGATCGCGCAGGTAGAATTCGTCAATGATATGGAAAACAGGATTCCAGAGCCGTCTTTGGATATTCCTTCGATTACGGCAGTAAAGCCGGGGGATAAGAAGCTGACAGTATCCTGGAGCGCGCAGCCGAATGTAACAGGATATGAGGTGTACATAGCAGGCCCTGTGAAAAATCAGGAGGCAGATGAGACGCAGATCATCCCTGTGTCAGAGACGACCTGCGACATATCGTCAATCAATAATAAAAATCTGGTAAATTATAAAGAATATACGCTGAAAGTACGTTCAGTAAACGGAGACTGGACAAGCCCATGGTCAGAAGCCGGAAAAGGAAAGCCGGTGCCGCAGAAAAAGCCGGCAGCACCAGATCATGTCAAGGCTGTCGGCGGCTATCGCTCGGTGACGGTATCCTGGAAGGCGATGGATGATTCGGATGGATATATGGTCTATTATAAAGAATCTGATGCAAAAGACTATCAGCCGGCAGTCAGGTCCTTTACACAGACGCAGGAGGGTACGGGCAGGCTGTCAGCAAACAGCTATACGATTACAGGATTAAAAGACCACACGGCTTATTCGGTATATGTCATCAGCTGGAACGAGCTGGGATGGGGCGAAAAATCACTGGCTTCGACAGCAGTGACAAAAACGGATGCAGTGCCGGTCCTTCCGTCGTATAAGCTGTTAAATACGCCGAAAGGCGCAGGCGAGCTGACAGAGCATATCGTTGGAGCGAGCATCGGCGTGATCGGCAATGCGGCAAGCGGCAGCATGGTGGCAAGCCCGCTGGATGATCAGACAAGCAGCTATACGGCGCTCGGGCTAGTTGACAATGATTATGCGTCATACTGGCAGAAGGCAGACTGGGATGACGGTGTGGCATATGCTGCGTCAAACAAAGGAATGTCAGTCACGCTGGATGGGGACTATCAGATAAATTATTTTACATTTGCAGCGGCAGACCAGACTGTGGGCGTGAACCGGGTGACGATTGCATACTGGGATTCCAAGGAGCCGGACAAGGCGAAATCGGTCGCAGCACAGCTGCTGGAAAAGAAAGATAAAAACGATAATCCGTATTATATTGTAAAATTTAACGAAACGGTAACAGCCAATAAGATCTATATGTGTCTGGGCAGGTCTTATACAAGCTATGTTCCTATGAAAGTTGGAGAGATTCATTTTCATTGGTACGATTCTCTCGAAGACGACATTATGGGCCTGTATGCGAATGAGATGCATACAACCTTAAAAGATGACGTAACGGAGCAGAAAATACAGGAGCTGGAAAACCGTCTGGAAACGGCAGACGAAGCAAGCGGGGAAAAACATCCTCTGTATCAGGAGCTTGCATTGGAGCTGAAGACTGCCAGGGAGATTCTTAATTCACAGCTTGAGCCGGAATATCAGGTAGACAATCGGATTACGGCGGCAAAAGACGGGCACTTAGGCTTTGGCGGGCTGAATGCATGGCAGCCTCTTGGACGTGCTGCAAAGGCAGGCGAGACACTGCTTGTATATGTCGGCTGTAACACAAAGAGGACAGGCGAAGCAGCAAACCTGCAGCTGGTATTTACGCAGCACCACGCGGAATCATCTGCGCTGGCGAGCACGATGGGATTAAAAGTAGGCAGAAATATGATTACGGTACCGCAGATTTCGGACAAGGAGTTTGAGCGCGGCGGACAGATTTATGTGGCATATACCGGAAATAATTCTTCCGAGCAGTATGCAGTACGCATCAGCGGCGGCAGCAGCATTCCGGTGCTGAATGTATACAAAAAAAGCGAAAATGAGAGGAAAGAAGCGATCCGCAGCTATATACAAAAGCTGGAGGAGCACGAAAAAACGATCCAGCAGCTGCATGGACAGCTGCATCTGGGACAGATCGGCGTAAAAGATGATTATGATGCGCAGAACTGCATATTAAATGCGACAGACATTATGATGGAATCCATGATGTATTCCCTGCCTGCTACACGGATTATGGACGGCATAGGACGGGAATTAAGCCTTGATAAGAAGGTCGAAAAGCTGGACCAGGCGCTTAGGGCAATGGAAGATACCATGACATTGTTTTATCAGCACAAAGGCCTGAGCAGCGAAGCGGGCACCGGGAACGGAAATAATGCCCTGCCGGCGCAGCATTTGAATATCCGGTATATGCGGATGTTTGCAGGTGCATTTATGTATGCGGCAGGAAATCATATCGGTATAGAATGGGGTTCTGCCAACGTGGCAAGCGCACCGGCAGACTGGAATGGTTTTGGCTGGGGAATTGCCCATGAGATCGGACATGATATCAATCAGGGCACGTATGCTGTCGCAGAAGTAACGAACAACTATTTTGCGCAGCTTTTGACAGGAACGCAGAGATATACATATGACAATGTGTATAAGAAAGTGACCTCTGGTACTACCGGGCGTGCTTCAAATGTGTTTACACAGCTTGCCATGTACTGGCAGCTGCATCTGGCATTTGATTCAAATACCGATGACAGGCATATATACAGTGATTATAAGCAGCAGTTTGACAACCTGTTTTTTGCACGTGTGGATACTTATTCCAGAAATCCGGGCAAAGCACCACAGAAAGGGCTGAGGCTTGACGGCGGTACAGATCAGAACCTTATGCGCCTTGCATGTGCGGCAGCAGATAAAAACATTCTGCCGTTCTTTAAGCGGTGGGGCATGGTGCCGGATCAGGATACGGTTTCCTATGCTGCAAAATACGGAGAGCCGGATCAAAAAGCGCTCTATTATGTCAATGAGGACGCAAGAGACTACCGGGCAAAACAGACAGGAGAAGCAGGCACGATCTTAGGAAAAGAGGCCGTAACGGCAGCAGTACAGGCAGATTCCAACAAGGTGACGGTGACTATATCTACAAATCAGGATAAAGACCTGATTCTGGGGTATGAAATTATCCGTACAATGACAAGCAACGGTGCTGCGAAGTCAAAAGTAGCAGGCTTTGTGCCGGTTGAGACAGCAGAAGCTACAAAATTTGTAGATACGATTTATGCAGTAAATAACAGGGTTATTTCTTACGAGGTCCGTGCAGTCGATAAATATCTGAACTACTCGCTGGCAGCATCGGCAGGTTCCGTAAAGATCGAGACAGACGGCATTTTGGATAAATCCGAGTGGACGGTAGAGACGAACATGACCTCAGATGATGACCGGGCAGTAGAAAAGGATGAGGAAGACCCGGACAGCGGTTATGAACAGGGCGGGCCTCAAAATGTGGCACAGACAACGGTAAACAGCATAGAACGCGTTATTGACAATAAGACAGACGGTGACGGCATATATACTGGAAAGATCAGCGGGGAAGCCGTGATTACGATTGATATGCATAAATCCGAACAGGTGACGGCGCTGAAATATAGCGGTGATGCACTGCCTTTGGTGACAATCAAAGTAAGTACCGACGGTAAGAAATTTACAACTGTAAAGAAAGATTATGACGGCCTGAGCCGAACTGGAGAAGGAATGATCTGGTTTAATGCGGTCAAAGAGTCCGAGCAGGATGACTGGATCGGCACTTATGACGCCAGATATGTCCAGATCTCCTTTGCGAAGGAAGGCAGCGTTCAGATCAAAGAAATCGATCTGTGCGGCCCGTCGGGCGATAATTTAGAATTTCTGACAGCGGACGGCGCAGATCAAAAGCTGCCTGCAGTCGGCGTACTTTCCGAAGATTACCAGTATGCAGAAGGCGAAGGACATACGATTCCGAAAGGATCTTTGGTCTTTACAGGAACATACAAAGGCAATCCGGCGTATAACGTAGTTATGCTGTATGATACGTCAGGGAATGTCATCGGATCAGGATCAGATGGAAAAGTACAGGCAGAACAGGTGATCTTTGCTTCTGTACCGGAGAAAGGAAATCTGGGAGAAACGTCCAGCGGCACATGGATCTATTATGTAGAGAAGGGACATTGGGAAGAGGCCATTGCGTCTGTAACAGGCGTGCGTGGTGAACTGTATCGTGTAGATGATGCAAAGACGCTGGAGGGCGAACGCATTGTCAGCGATACAATGATCATAACGCTGCCTGAGACACTGCCGCAGATTCAGCTGACAGGCAGCGGCCTGAACCAGTAATGGAACACAGATTATGACAAGGCAGCAGAAAAGATCATAATCAAAAGCCATAAGCAGAAGTCCAAAAGCCATGGGCAGAAGTACTGTGGAATAAAATTATGCAGCCAAAAGCCATGGGCAGAAGTACTGTGGAATAAAATTATGCAGCCAAAAGCCATGGGCAGAAGTATTATGGAATAAAATTATGCAGCCAAAAGCCATGCGGCAGAAGTATCGTGGAATAAGGCTGCATAAATAAGGAGCAGGAGTCTTATATGAAGAAAATAATGGAAGTCCTCAAAGAACGCATGATGGCCCGCTTTACGGCCGGGAATCATGTAAAAATGCACTGCGGGCCGGCGAAAGGCATTCTGGCCCTGCTTGCCGCTGCCTGGCTGCTGGCTGCCGTACCGCCTCTGGCGGTATCGGCAGCGGCAGGCGCGCAGCTTGCGGTAGAAAAGCAGACTGTTTCTATCACATTGAAAAAACCAGAAGAGGAACTGTATGCAGTTAACGCTCTGCGGTTTCGGATGTATGTGACTGTCCATGCAGGGAATATGGAGCAGCCTGCGTTTGAGTTTGCAGCAGACGGTGATGACATCGTGCGCAGTGCCAAAGTATCTGCCACAGAGGACGGCAGATATCTGGTAGATGTAATATTATCCAGTAAAAACAGCAGTGATATTTTTATAAACGGGCAGGCGGTAATCGGCTCGTTAATCCTGCATTCCGCAGGCAGTGAGGCAATGCAGGCTACGGTAGAAGTTGCACATGAAACTACCTCTGAAGGCGTACAGCCTGCAGTGCGCTATGTGAACAGTGTCAGTCAGTCTGTACAGGTAGTGCCGATTGCAGGGGCGCAGCCGGTGACTGTTACCGACAGCGGAGCATCTACACAGACGCCGCCGGCACCGATTATACCAGATCAGCCGAGCTCGCCGGTTATACCAAGTACGCCGGGCGTGCCGGGTACGCCGGGTGTGCCGGGTACACCGAATACGCCTGTACTGCCGGGAAAACCAGACCCGGATACCAATAAGCCCGCAGAGCCGGATCAGCCGGGCAGCACAGATACGGAAAAAGACCCGGATAATAACACAGGCGAATCCGATTTTCAGAAAAAAGCTGCACCGGATCTAAAAGTATCGACAAAAAAAGGCACAAAGCGCGTTTCTTTCCAGTGGAATGAAATAGCCGGAGCCGACGGCTACCAGATCTACCAATATCAGGAAGATACCGGAAAATATAAGCGCCTAAAAACGATATTCCAGGGACAGGCGACCGGATATACGAAAAAGATGGAGTACGGCACGACTTATAAATTTAAGCTGCGGGCATTCCAGAAAGAGGAGGACGGTACCAAGATCAAGGGAGCTTTCAGTAAAGCGGCCAGCATTACAACCGCGCCGGACAAAGTCAAAAGCTTTACGATAAAAACCAAAGCAGATGGCGTAACCCTGTCCTGGAAACAGACAGGCGGAGCTGACGGCTATAAAATTTATCAGTGTACCAAAAAGAACGGTAAATATACCCGTATCAAGACAATCAAAAAAGGTACAAAGCATAAATATGTGATACCGGATGAGACAACCGGAAAGGTGTATTATAAAGTCAGGGCTTATGTCATCGGGGCAGATGGGAAAAATGTGTACGGAGAATACAGCAGCATCCGCAGATATAATTAGCGGGCTGAGCAGGCTGATGGCATATGAGCAGGCATTATGTATGTAACAGTCTGTAGCAGATGGGGCTGTCGCAAGAAGAAAAATATATACAAGATATAGCAGTATCTGACTTGAAATGAATGTATATCTTGTATGTGCGATCTTTGCTGCGACAGCCCCATTTTATCTGGGTTTATTAACAAATGCATAGGAGTGCGTAAATATGAAAAAATATACAAAGCTTATAGTAAGTCTGCTGCTTCTGGCGGTGCTGCTGTCCGGCTGTACGATATCAGTCCGGGATCTGCCGCAGGATACAGAGAATCAGTCCGCGCAGGCCGTTCCCAAAATCGAGGAATACGATGCGCAGGCATATGACGAATACATTGTGCTGAACGATAATGTGCCGCAGTTTACGGAAAGCGAGCTGACAACGCAGTCATTTGAACAATACGCCAAGCTGGATGAGCTGGGAAGGTGCGGTGCGGCATATGCATGTATCGGCACAGACCTGATGCCGACCGAAAAGCGCGGCAATATCAGCATGATCAGGCCTACAGGCTGGCAGAGCGTGCGCTACGACTGCGTGGAAGGCGGGAGCTTATATAACCGTTCACATCTGATTGCCTATCAGCTGTCTGGAGAAAATGCCAATGAGAACAATCTGATTACGGGAACACGCTATATGAATGTCGGCATGATACCGTTTGAAGAAGAGGTGGGAGATTATGTAAGGGAGACAGACAATCATGTAATGTACCGGGTGACGCCTGTATTTGAAGGCGATAATTTAATTGCCAGCGGGGTACAGATGGAGGCTTTGTCTGTCGAAGATGACGGGAAGGGAGTTTCTTATAATATCTTTTTATATAATGTCCAGCCGGGGATTGAAATAGACTATGAGACAGGGCTCAGCTGGGAAAGAAAGGCAGCAGATGACGGCGCAGGAACAGGCGGGCAGAGCTATATACTAAATACAAATACGCTGAAATTCCACCTGCCGGATTGTGGAAGTGCCGCGAATATACAGGCAGAAAACCGGAAAGAATTTACAGGAGACCGCGGGACGCTTCTGGATGAAGGATATGCACCCTGCGGGAGCTGTAATCCATAAAATATGTGTTAAATATATGGGAAAAAGGTTGTGGGGAAAATGCCAAAAGAGCTGTTTGAAATTATGCTGGATTTTTTAAAACAATGCAGGAAGGCGGAGCTTTTCCGTTCCAAATAGATTGACAAAATACGAATGCAGCAGTACCATTATGTCATGCATTATTTTGGTAAAAGAGTGCAGTTTTTAGAAAAGGACAAAGATATTAGGAGGAACGAAGCGATGAAGCGAAAGGCACTATTAGCAGCAGGCTTTTTTATGTTTGCTGTCCTAACAGCATGCCAGTTAAAAAAATCTCCGGCCGAAGCGCATTGGAAAGAGGCAGCTGAGAGCAAGGATTTTTACACATATGCCGCAGAGCATGCAGGAGAGATTGAACTGTCGCAGCTGGCGGATGAAGCGGGCGGAGCGGACGGCTCACTCAGCCGGCAGTATCAGGCAGTATCTTTATTGTGCGCATTGGAATACAGCAGCGGATCGGGCCGCAGCACTTGGGAAAGCGAAGAACTGTATCAGTTTGATTATCCAGAAAGCGGCGCATATGCAGAACAGTTTTTGAAAAAAGTGACTGAAGATAAAGATGAATTCTGGTCAGCCATAGACAAATCATTTTATCCATATGACTGCTTTGGGCCTTTGTTTGCAGCCGCAGGGCATTTAGACGGCCAGACCATAGCACAGCTTTTCAGCAGCATACCGGAAGATGCCGGCTATGCGGGCAGATTTAAAGAGGCAGTTGACCAATGGGTAAAAGAGAACCCGGAAAATATCGTAGATACAAAAGGCGACCTGATGCAGGCGGGGTATTTTGACAGCTGGATACAGGATGACTGGAACAAGACCTATTTAAACAGTTCCCTGAATGAAGATAAAATCAGGACAGATACAATAGAAGAGGCAGTTTCATATGCCCGGTTTATGCGCGAAGATGTGCTGCCGATGCTGACAGAAGAATATGGAGCTGACGGATACCGTGAAAAATCCAAGATTACAAAAAAGAATTATTATACGACAAATCTGACCGTTACAATCGATGAGGACATAAAGCTCAAGGAGCAGGGCAAAAAGAAGCTGCCAGAGAGCATACCGCTGAAAGGCAAAAAAGTAGCAGCGTTTTATTACAATCCGTATTATGAGGAATGGGAGGATTCACCTGCCAGACTGCGGCTGCTGGGCGACTTTATGCTGGGGCTTACAAAGAAGGAATGTCCGGCCTCTTTGGATGAAGCGGATTATTACCTTGTGCTGACACCGCATTATTCTTATGGAGATTTTTACCAGAATACGTCAGGAAAGGATACAAAGATCCAGGAAGTATATTCCAGCACGTCCATAGATCTGTATAAGGCAGGCTCAGGAAAATTTCTGCGCCATCTGGGCAGTGTGCTGGAGAATCCGCCGAGCCAGATCTTTAAAAATCTGGCGGAAGAAGCAGCGCAGTACCCGGATCTGATTACGGCAGACCTTTTACTGCATATGTACCGTAATATCAATGATCCGAATGCCTATGCGGCATTTGCAGACCATACATCGGAGCTGTCCAGCGAGCTTGCTGCCGGAGATCCTGTGATTATAGGCGGATGGGAGATTACGTACCGTTCCAGCCAGGCTGTAAAATCGTTTGATGAGGGGATGTTCCGTTATACGGCAGACGACGGCTGCCAGTATGTGCGTGCAGAATTTTCTGTTAAAAATCTGGGCAGTGAAGAAAATACATTTCTTCCGATGATCTATCAGGTGGCGGAAGATCCGGTTGTAAAGATCGCGGACGCTGAGAGGGAAACTGTATTTGAATGCGTAGATGCGCTCAATGACAGCAGGTGCTTAAACAGCACGTCGCTGGAGCCGGGAGAATCCAAAGACGGCGAGCTTATTTTCCAGGTGAGTGATGAGGCGCTTGCAAAGGATGATCCGCTATATGTCGTAGTTTCTATGGGCAGGCAGGAGGCAGCCTACCGTTTGAACAAATAGGCTGGCAGTAGAAGGGCATATTTTGGGCAGGCTGGCAGCAGTATTGTAGTATAGTATGCGGACATAGATATATTACGCTTAAACAGAAAAGTTACGCGTAAATATATATGCCACGCTTAAAATAAGGAGGAAGTTATTACAATGACAGCAAATGAGTATGTGAAGAACCGTTTCGGCCGTTTTATGGACGAGTGTACCAATGAGGAAATTTACGCAGGTCTTTTAGGGTATGTCAAGGAGAAGGCAAAAGAAAAGGAAAGCAGCCAGGGCAAAAAAAAGCTGTATTATATTTCCGCAGAATTTTTGATCGGCAAGCTGCTGTCGAACAACCTGATTAATCTGGGATTATATGATGAGGTAAACAAGGAGCTGGAGAAGTGTGGAAAGTCTATGGCTGACCTTGAAGAAATCGAGCCGGAGCCATCGCTCGGCAACGGAGGGCTCGGCAGGCTGGCAGCATGCTTTTTGGATTCCATTGCAACGCTTGGGTTAAACGGCGACGGCGTAGGACTGAACTATCATCTTGGCCTGTTTAAGCAGGTGTTTGAACATAACCTGCAGAAGGAAGAGCCGAATCACTGGATTACAGAGCAGTCCTGGCTGACGCGTACAGATCGTACTTATAAAATACATTTCGGCGGGTTTTCCATACAGTCCAGAATGTACGATATTGATGTGGTAGGCTATGAAAACCGGACAACAAAGCTGCATTTGTTTGATGCGGAATCTGTGGACGAGTCTTTGGTGCATGACGGCATCAATTTTGACAAAACACAGTTTGCAAAAAACCTGACACTGTTTTTATATCCTGATGACAGCGACGAAAACGGCCGCCTGCTGCGTGTATACCAGCAGTATTTTATGGTATCCAATGCTGCAAGGCTTATTCTGGATGAGTGTGTGGCAAAAGGCTCTAATCTGTACGATCTGGCAGATTATGCAGTGGTGCAGATCAATGATACGCACCCGACGATGGTGATTCCAGAGCTGATCCGTCTTTTGATGGAGCGCGGAATGACGATAGATGAGGCGATTGAGGTCGTATCAAAGACCTGCGCATATACAAACCATACGATTCTGGCTGAAGCACTGGAAAAATGGCCGATGCATTTCATGCAGCAGGCAGTGCCGCAGCTGGTACCGATTATTTTTGAATTAAATAACCGGGTAAATAAAAAATACAACGATCCGGCAGTGTCAATTATAAACGGCGATAACTGTGTATGCATGGCGCATATTGACATCCATTACGGCATAAGTGTGAACGGCGTGGCAGCACTGCATACAGAGATTTTAAAAGATACGGAGCTGAATCATTTTTATAAGCTGTATCCAGAAAAATTTAACAATAAGACAAACGGAATTACATTCCGACGCTGGCTGTTATACTGCAATCCACAGCTGACAGGCTTGATCGAAGAGCTGATCGGGCCGGGATTTAAAAAGGATGCCATGGAGCTGGAAAAACTGGCGGCATTTGTCAATGACGATGCGGTACTTGAGAAGCTGCTGGCGATTAAGGATGCCAGAAAAGTGATTCTGCGCGATTATTTAAAACAGACGCAGGCAATTGAGATCAATGCGGACTCTGTATTTGACATCCAGATCAAGCGCCTGCATGAATATAAGCGCCAGCAGATGAATGCATTGTACGTGATCCACAAGTATTTCGAGATTAAATCCGGAAAGCTGCCGGTACGTCCGATTACTGTATTTTTTGGAGCAAAAGCTGCCCCGGCGTATATTATTGCAAAAGATATTATCCACCTGATTTTGTGCCTGTCCGAGCTGATTGCCAGTGACCCGCAGGTAAGCCCGTATCTAAAGGTAGTCATGGTAGAAAATTACAATGTGACGCTTGCTGAAAAGCTGATTCCGGCATGTGATGTATCGGAGCAGATTTCGCTTGCTTCGAAAGAGGCCTCCGGCACGAGCAATATGAAATTTATGCTGAACGGGGCTGTGACATTAGGCACAAAAGACGGCGCAAACGTAGAGATCGCAGATCTTGTGGGCGAAGAAAACATATTTACATTCGGTGAATCCAGCAAAGAGGTCATTGACCGTTATGCACGCGCGGATTATGTATCCAGAGATTATTATGAAAAAGACGAAGACCTTAAAAAAGCAGTGGACTTTATTGTCAGTGACAAAATGTTAGAGCTGGGCAGTGAGGAAAACCTGAACCGCCTTTATAATGAGCTGCTGAACAAAGACTGGTTTATGACATTCCCGGATTTTAAAGATTATGTAAAGACAAAGGATGAGACCTTTGCTGCTTATGAAGACCGTAAGGACTGGGCAAAGAAGATGCTGGTAAATATCAGCAAGGCAGGATTTTTCTCTTCAGACCGTACGATCGAGCAGTATAACGACGAGATCTGGAAACTAGAAAAATAAAATACGGATTAGGAGGGATTTGATGCGGGCAAGTGGAGTGCTGCTCCCGGTGAGCAGCCTGTCATCCAAATACGGAATTGGATGCTTTTCAAAAGAGGCGTACCAGTTTATAGATTTTTTAAAGAAAAATGGGCAGAGTTTCTGGCAGATTCTGCCGCTGGGCCAGACCAGCTATGGTGATTCTCCATACCAGTCATTTTCGACATTTGCAGGCAATCCTTATTTTATCAGCCTGGAAAAGCTGATTCAAAAGGGACTGCTGCGCAGGAGGGACTGCGATGCGTGTGATTTTGGCAGTGAGCCGTCGGATATCGACTATGGTAAAATGTACCGGGTACGCTACCGGCTGTTAAAAAAAGCATTTGAACGTTTCGAAGCAGAAACGGATGCGGATTTCCGCAGGTTTCGGATACAGGAGTCCGTGTGGCTGTCGAATTATGCATTTTTTATGGCATTAAAGGATAATTTTAACGGAAAAAGCTGGGTAGAGTGGCCGGATGATATTCGCCTGAGGCAGCCGGAGGCATTAAAGGAATATCAGGAGAAGCTGAAAAAATCCATACGGTTTTATGAATATCTGCAGTATGAATTTTTCAGCCAGTGGGAGGAATTAAAAAACTATGCCAATGAACAGGGAATCCGTATCATTGGGGATATTCCGATCTATGTGGCGCTGGACAGTGCGGATGCATGGGCTGAGCCTGAGTTATTCCAGTTTGGACAGGACCGCAAGCCGATAGCAGTAGCAGGCTGTCCGCCGGATGCATTTTCTGCGACCGGACAGCTGTGGGGCAACCCGTTGTATGACTGGCATTATCATAAGCAGACAAAGTATGAGTGGTGGATACGCCGCGTATCGGCATGCTATAAAATGTATGATCTGATCCGCATTGACCATTTCCGCGGCTTTGACGAATACTATGCGATTCCGGCAGGCGATGAGACGGCAGAGTACGGCGTCTGGAAAAAGGGGCCGGGCATGGGACTGTTTGAGGCATTAAAAGACGCGCTTGGAGACTTAAACATCATTGTAGAGGATCTGGGACTGATTACCGATACTGTCCGCGAAATGGTACGTGCCAGCGGATTTCCCAATATGAAGGTGTTGGAGTTTGCGTTTGATGCCAGAGACTCCAGCGGCACAAACGATTATCTGCCGTATAATTATGACAAAAACTGTGTCGTATATACCGGTACACATGATAACGAGACACTGTACGGCTGGCTCGGTACGATTCCTAAGGCAGATTATGGCTTGATTGAAAAGTATATCGGACGCAAAATTGCAGATCCGAGCGAAATGGTTGTTGAGATTATACGGCTGGCACAGTCAAGCGCGGCAAAAATATGTATCGTTCCAATGCAGGACTATCTGATTCTGGATAATCATGCCAGAATCAATGAGCCTTCCACGCTCGGCAAAAACTGGAGATGGAGGCTGCTGCCGGACCAGCTGACGACGCAGGCCGGACTGCTGATGAAAAGCATGACAAAGACGTACGGCAGGATGCCTGTCCCGTCAGCGCGTCTGGAGGAAAAGTCTGGAAAGAAGGCAGAAAGAAAATCAGATCAGAAATCAGATCAGAAACCGGATCAAAAACCGGATCAAAAATCAAATAAGACATTAGATGAAAAAACGGATAAGGTCCAGAGTCCGGTAAAAAAATCTGATGTGAAAAAGAAGCAGTAAGCAGCATGATACGGCTGTGCGGACGTCTCCAACCCAGCGTCCGCATGGCCGTTATTTATGACAATAAAGTTCTGCTGCATACGTTTACAGGGTGTATATGTATCTATCAGCCGACCCTGCGCCGTCCTTTAAATTTTGTTTCACAGTATTTACAGCGGTATACCGGCTTTTCGGCATCTGTCAGTGTAAAGATCTGGTCTAGTCCCTGCTCGACAGAAGTGATGCACCGTGGATTTCTGCAGCGGATCACATTTCGTATTTCTTTTGGAAGAGAAAGAGGTCTTTTTTCTACAATCTTTTCATTTTTAATAATATTTACCGTGATATTATGGTCAATAAATCCAAGGATGTCCAAATCTAGGGCATCAATCGGGCATTCTACCTTGATAATGTCCTTTTTGCCCATCTTGCTGCTTTTGGCGTTTTTGATAATGGCTACACAGCAGTCTAAGGTGTCCAGTTTTAGGTCATGATAAATCTGCAGGCTCATGCCGGCCTGAATATGGTCTAAGACAAAACCTTCAAGAATTCCACTGATATTAAGCATAGGATAATCCCTCCTTTTTCGTTAGTCAATATGAATGTCAAGCAGTGTCAGGATCAGTGCCATACGGACATAGACGCCATACTGTGCCTGTTTGAAATAGACAGCCCTTGGGTCGTCGTCTACCTCGACAGCTATTTCATTGACGCGTGGCAGCGGGTGCAGTACCAGCATGTCTTTAGGCGCCAGCTCCATTTTGGCCTTGTCCAGAATGTAAAAATCTTTCATGCGGATATAATCCTCTTCATTAAAGAAGCGTTCCTTCTGTACGCGGGTCATATAGAGCAGGTCAAGCTCTGATAAGGCGTCTTCTAAGCGTTCTACCTCTTTATATGGAATCTGATTGGCATCCAGCAGATCTTCACGGATATAGCCCGGCACACGCAGCTCTTCCGGTGAAATCAATATAAATTCTACACCGTCATAGCGGATCAGGGCATCGATAAGAGAATGGACGGTACGGCCAAACTTTAGGTCGCCGCAGAGACCGACTTTTAAGTGGTCAAAATGGCCTTTCAGAGAATAGATCGTCAATAAATCAGTAAGTGTCTGGGTAGGGTGCTGGTGTCCTCCGTCACCGGCATTGATAACTGGAATCGAAGAGCGGCTGCTGGCAACGAGCGCTGCACCTTCTTTTGGATGGCGGATGGCACAGATATCTGCATAACAGGAAATGACGCGGATCGTATCCGATACGCTTTCCCCTTTTGCGGCAGAGCTGTTGTCGCCGCTGGCAAATCCTATGACGCTGCCGCCGAGGTTGATCATGGCAGCTTCAAAGCTGAGCCGGGTTCTTGTGCTTGGTTCATAAAAGCAGGTAGCCAGCTTTTTGCCTTCGCAGGCATGTGCGTATCTGGAAGGATCTGCTTCGATTGCATTTGCCAGCTTTAACAGTGATTCTAGTTCGGTAACGGTAAAATCCAATGGATTAAGTAAGTGCTTCATGAGTTGACCTCCTTGAATTTTGACTATTTAAAATATCCAGTTGATGGGCATTTTTACAATCATATACTATAGGATCGCAAAATTCAAGACTGAATCCGTTATTTTCCATTGGAAATTGTCAGAATTTTTTCAAATGTCAGGCCTGCAAACATCCACAGAGGCGCATAATCAAGGCGGATCAGCCCGTTGATGTTTGCTTTTGCCTTACTGTAGTCCCAGGGGCACATTTTATGTTTTTTTAAAAAGCTGCCGCTTAAATATTCTCCGGTAAATATGCCGATACTATAGATCGCACCTCGAAGGAGCGCGGGACAGCTGGCCAGGCGGCGGGATACCGGCTCAATAACTGCTGCCATGCCGTATATAGGAAACATCCACAGAGAAGTCTGCCCCATCATGCGTTTGTCATGCCTTGCAATGCACCCGGTAGATGTAAATAATATTTCCATGCACCAGCCCGTCAGGCCGCAGATTAAAAAGTTTTGTAATCGTCTCATGTGAGGTAGGATATGCAGGAACCGGGGATTTATACGTTTGTGTGAAATTTGCTTGAGTATGATTGGAAAAATCGTTATAATAGCGGTGGGAGAATTGGGGCAGATTGTGCATATATATAATAGAAATGCTGTACGCAAAAGCAGCGATGATTTCTACGACATAAATATCAATAAGCAGAAAATCGGAGGTAATATTATGACGCTGAAAACAATGACGGAGCATTTAAGCTGCCGGCTTCTGGCAGGCAGCATGGATCAGGAGCTTTCAGCTTTGGTCTACGATTCCAGAAAGATTGTGCCCGGATGTGTATTTGTATGCATACGCGGTGCCTCGTTTGACGGGCATGACTGTATCGGAGAGGCAGCTGAAAAACAGGCGGCAGCCGTAGTTGTAGAACGAAAGGTCAGTATCCCTGCGGGCATGACGGCAGTGCTGGTAGAAGATACGAGGCTTGCGCTGGCTGAGCTTTCGGCTGCGTGGTTCGGCCATCCGGCCAGGCAGCTTAGGACAATCGGCATTACCGGCACGAAGGGAAAGACGACTACGACATATATGATCAAATCGATCCTTGAAAGCACAGGCTCTAAAGTCGGCCTGATCGGTACGATAGAAGCGGTAATCGGTGATGAGCATATCCCGGCGGCAAATACGACACCAGAATCCTATCTTGTACAGGAATATTTCCGCAGAATGGTAGAGGCAGGCTGCGATACCTGTGTTATGGAGGTATCGTCGCAGGGACTTATGATGCACCGTGTAGGCGGCTTTTTGTTTGACATCGGTATTTTTACAAACCTGGAGCCGGATCATATCGGCCCGAATGAACATGCGAGCTTTGAGGAATATATGGCATGCAAGGGCATGCTGTTTCGCCAGTGCAGGATGGGGATTATCAATATAGATGATGTGCATGCACATCAGGTAATCAAAGGGCACACGTGTGAGATTGAGACATATGGATTTTCCAAAGAGGCGGATCTTAGGGCAGAGGACGTAAAGCTGATCCACAAGCCGGGGTATTTAGGCGCAGCCTACCATGTAGCGGGGCTGTGTGAGATGGATGTGGAAATCGATGTGCCGGGCAGGTTCAGCGTCTATAATTCGCTGACGGCGATCGCGGTCTGCCGTCATTTTAAGGTGCCTGCCGAAAATATGAAGAAGGCTCTAAGGCAGGCAAAGGTCAAAGGGCGCATTGAGATGGTTAAGGTGTCGGATGATTTTACGCTGATGATCGACTATGCGCATAATGCAATGAGCTTAAAGAGCCTTCTTACAACACTGCGTGAATATGAGCCAGGCAGGCTGGTGTGCCTGTTTGGCTGCGGCGGCAACAGGAGCAGGCTGCGCCGGTATGAGATGGGCGAGGTGTCCGGCTCTCTGGCGGATTTAAGCATTATAACATCTGATAATCCGCGTGATGAAGATCCGCAGGCGATCATAGACGATATTAAAACAGGCATTGCAAAAACCGACGGCGCATATGTCGAGATCATTGACCGTAAAGAAGCGATACGGTATGCAATCACGCATGGAAAACCGAAAGATGTAATTGTACTGGCAGGAAAGGGCCATGAGGATTATCAGGAAATCAAAGGCGTAAAATATCCAATGGATGAAAGGGATTTGATTGCAGAGATTCTAAGATCCATATATTAGGAAGGAACGAAGCTTTTGTATGCAAATATTATTGTAGATATTTCACATGAAAAAGTAGATAAGACATTTCAGTATCTGGTGCCGGAGGAGCTGGAGGGGCAGCTTTTGGAGGGCATGCGCGTGCAGGTGCCGTTTGGAAACCGCAGGCTGACCGGGTATATTATTGAGCTGACGGATATACCAGAATATGAGGTGTCTAAAATAAAGCCTGTTTTATCGGTTATAAGGGATTCGGTAGCGATTGAGTCACAGTTGATCGCACTGGCTGCATGGCTGCGTAAAAATTACGGAGGTACGATGAATCAGGCTTTAAAAACCGTACTTCCTGTAAAGCGCAGCCAGCCGCAGAAGGAAAAAAAGCAGGTCAGCCTTCTGTGTCCGCCCGAACAGGCAAAGAGCATGTATGCAGAATGCCTGCGCAGGCACCGCAGCGCGCAGGCAAAGCTGTTGGCAGAGCTGATGGAATGCGCGGTCCAGCCGTATGCGCACCTGACAAAAGATCTGGGCATTTCGTCTGCGGTTATAAGAAACCTGCAGGAAAAAGGCATTGTAAAGGTCGTGCGTGAGCAGTATTACCGCAATCCTGTTTCTAAGATCTCGGAAAAAAGCTGCAGGGTCTGTTTAAACAGCGAACAAAAAGAGGCCGTGGCGCATATTCTGGGAGAATTTGATGCAGGCAGGCAGCATACATATCTGATACACGGAGTCACGGGCAGCGGAAAGACAGAGGTGTATATGGAGCTGATTGCACATGCGGCGTCCTGCGGCAGGCAGTGCATTATGCTGATTCCAGAGATTGCACTTACTTTTCAGACCGTCAGGAGGTTTTATGAGCGCTTTGGCGACCGGGTATCGATCCTGCATTCCAAGCTGTCGCCCGGCGAGCGCTACGACCAGCTGGAACGGGCAAAAAACGGCGATATAGATATTATGATCGGCCCGAGAAGTGCTCTGTTCACACCGTTTTCAAATTTAGGGTTTATTATTATAGACGAAGAACATGAAAACAGTTATAAGAGCGAAGCCGTGCCGAAATACCATGCGAGGGAGACCGCACGGGCAAGGGCAGAAATGGCAGGGGCAAGCGTGGTGCTCGGCTCGGCAACGCCTTCCATCGAGAGCTTTTACCGGGCACAAAATGGCGAGTATGTGCTGCTGCGCTTAATGCAGCGTGCCCAAAAGCAGCCGCTTGCGCACTGCGAGACGATCGACCTGCGCGCAGAGCTGAAAGCGGGCAACCGTTCGATTTTAAGCCGGAGGCTGCAGCAGCTGATCGAAGACCGCCTGGAAAAAAATCAGCAGATTATGCTGTTTTTAAACCGGAGGGGCATAGCAGGTATTGTCTCATGCAGGGAATGCGGCAGCGTGATGCGCTGCCCCCACTGCGACGTATCGCTCAGCCAGCATAAAAACGGCAGGCTGATCTGCCATTACTGCGGCTATGAGACACCGATGGTTTCAAGCTGTCCGGCCTGCGGATCGAAATATATCGGCGGGTTTAAGGCAGGCACGCAAAAGATTCAGGAGCTGACCGCGCAGCGTTTTCCAAAGGCGCGGATTCTTAGGATGGATTTTGACACGACGCGCACGAAGGATTCGTATGAGCAGATTCTGTCTGCATTTGCGCAGCATAAGGCAGATATATTGATCGGCACGCAGATGATTGTCAAAGGCCATGATTTTGCAGACGTGACGCTGGTGGGCGTACTGGCAGCGGATCTGTCTTTAAATGTCAGCGATTACCGGGCGGCAGAGCGCACGTTTCAGCTGGTCACGCAGGCAGCAGGCCGTGCAGGGCGCGGGAGTAAGGCGGGAGCGGTCGTGATCCAGACCTATCAGCCTGACCATTTCAGCATACAGGCGGCAGAGGCACAGGACTATGAGACGTTTTACCAGAAAGAGATTTTATACCGCAGGATGATGAATTATCCTCCGGCGTGGAATATGCTGCATATACTGGCAGCGGGGAAAGTTATGGAAGAGGCGGCGGCATGCATGGAGCAGATCGCAGCCTGGATACAAGGAGAGCTGAAAAAGGGCAGGGATGACCGCGTATGGGCGGCATTTCAGATGATAGGCCCTGCGGACGCCCCGGTTGCCAAAATAAATGATGTGTATCGGCGTGTGATGTACTTAAAGCACCCGGATTACCAGATTTTAATAAAAGTCAAGGATTTCTTGGAAAAAAAGCTGCTTCATGCAGCAGAATGGAAAAAAGTATGCATACAGTTTGACTTTAATCCAATGAACGGTTAAAATAATGTATTATTTAAGCGATGAAAAAGGAGCAGATAGAAAATGGCAATCAGACAGATAAGAATAGCAGGCGATCCAATATTAAATAAAGTATGCAAGGAAGTAAAGGAAATCACTCCGATGCTTCAGACGCTGATCGAAGATATGCTGGATACGATGTATGAGGCAAACGGCGTAGGGCTGGCAGCACCGCAGGTAGGCATTTTACGCAGGATCGCCGTCGTAGATATCGGCGACGGGCCGATTGTATTGGTCAATCCAAAGATTATCGAACAGTCAGGCGAGCAGACGGCAGATGAAGCATGCCTGAGCCTGCCGGGGAAGGCCGGACAGGTGACTAGGCCGGATCATGTGCTGATCCGTGCATTTGATGAAAATATGGAAGAATATGAGATGGAGGGCGACGAGCTTCTGGCAAGAGCCTTCTGCCATGAGATCGAGCATCTGGACGGACATATGTATATGGAGCATGTGATCGGAGAAATCCATGATGTAAACCAGGAAGAAGAGTAGACAGGAAAGTAAAAGGTGTAATGCATGAGAATAATATTTATGGGGACGCCTGATTTTGCGGTAGGTGCGCTGGAGGCATTGATTTTAGCAGGACATGAGGTTGTGCTGGCGGTAACACAGCCCGACCAGCCGAAAGGCAGGGGAAAATCCGTGCAGTTTCCTCCGGTAAAAGAGGCAGCTTTGGCACATAATATAGAAGTATACCAGCCAAAGCGTGTCCGCAGGCCGGAGTGCGTGGAATATTTAAGAAAATATGAGCCGGAAATGATTGTAGTAGCTGCCTTTGGCCAGATACTTCCAAAGGAGATTTTAGAAATGCCAAAATACGGCTGTATCAATATACATGCCTCGCTGCTGCCAAAATACCGGGGATCTGCGCCGATTCAGTGGGCAGTAATCAATGGGGAAAAGATCTCCGGTGTTACGACAATGCAGATGGATGAAGGCATTGACACCGGAGATATGCTGGAAAAGGCGGAGATAGAGCTTTCCGAAGACGAGACCGGCGGCAGCCTGTTTGATAAGCTGGCAGAGCTGGGTGCCAGACTGTGCGTACAGACGATTGCACATATTAAAGACGGCATAGTGACGCGGACAAAGCAGGATGAGTCTCAGGCGACGCATGCAGGCATGATCTCAAAAAGCATGGGAAATATTGACTGGCAGAAGCCTGCGGTACACATCGAGCGTCTGGTACGCGGACTGAATCCATGGCCGAGTGCTTATACTACACTGGACGGAAAGACGTTTAAGATCTGGAAGGCGGCAGTACAGGCAGGAGGCGATCCATCGCAGGCAGGATGTGTTGTAGTCTCAGATAAAAAAAATCTGGTCGTACAGACCGCAGACGGGCAGCTGTCCCTGCTGGAGGTACAGCTGGAAGGCAAAAAGCGCATGACGGCGGAGGCGTTTTTACGCGGCTGTCCGGTAAAGGCAGGCACAAAGCTCGGCAGCTGATTTTATGCAGTCCATATTTTTTATAGAAGGAATTGAACAATTCAAAGGAGGGATTTTTATGCCATATCGATATGGATATTATTTCGATCCGACTTATATTCTTGTACTGATCGGAGCGGTAATTTCACTGATCGCATCAGCGAGGGTGAAGACAACTTTCAATAAGTATTCCAAAGTGCGCAGCAGGACAAATATGACCGGCGCGCAGGCAGCGCAGCGCGTGCTGAACAGTGCAGGCATTTATGATGTACGCATCCAGCATGTAGCAGGCAGCCTGACAGACCATTATAATCCGAAAGATAAGACGCTGAATCTGTCTGATTCTGTCTATGGCTCCACATCAGTGGCAGCAATCGGCGTAGCAGCACATGAGTGCGGACATGCGATTCAGCATCAGCAGGGCTATTCTCCGCTGAATATCCGCAGTGCACTGGTGCCTGTTGCAAATTTCGGCTCTGCTGCAGCATGGCCGCTTATTATATTGGGCATTATACTGGGCGGCGCCGGCAATATATTCTGCCAGATCGGCATTGTAGTTTTTTCGGCAGCTGTGCTGTTTCAATTGGTTACGCTGCCGGTAGAGTTTAATGCCTCAAGCCGTGCCGTGCATATTCTTGGAAATATCGGCATTTTAAGCGAACAGGAACTGCCTTATACAAAGAAAGTGTTAAAGGCTGCTGCGCTTACTTATGTCGCAGGAGCTGCAGCCGCTATTTTACAGCTGCTGCGTCTGGTGCTGCTGGTCGGAGGAAGAAGCCGTGACTAATGCAGTCAATACGAGAGAGCTTGCCCTTGGTATTCTGCTCGATATTACAAAAGAAGGCGAATACAGTCATAATGCAGGTTCTGATGTGCTGGATAAATACCAGTATCTGGATAAAAAAGACCGCGCGTTTATCACACGCCTTACCGAAGGCACATTGGAGCACCTGCTTACGATCAACTATATGATAGACCAGTTTTCCAAGGTCAGCGTAAAGAAAATGAAGCCTGTCATCCGCTGTATTATACAAAGCGCAGTCTATCAGATCTGCTATATGGATGCAGTGCCGGATTCGGCAGCCTGCAATGAGGCGGTGCGTCTGGCAAAAAGAAAAGGATTCCAGAATCTAAGCGGGTTTGTCAACGGCGTGCTGCGGACTATCGTCCGTTCCCGCACACAGGTAGTATGGCCGGATCAGGAAAAGCACCCGGTAATGAGTCTGTCAGTGCGGTATTCTGTACCAGAATGGATGATTTCCATGTGGGCGGAAGAATTTTCTTATGATTTAAGCCGCGAGCAGGGGGTTCAAAAAATGGAGCAGCTGCTGTACGCATTTTCAGAGCCTGCGCCTGTAACAATCCGTGTGAATACGCTTTGCTCTTCGCCGCGGCAGCTTTGGCAGAGGCTGGAGCAGGAAGGCGTAACGGTGCAGGCATGTGAGGCCGGGCTGCCCTATGCGCTGCAGATTTCGGGCTATGATTATCTCAGGGCGCTGTCCAGCTTTCAGCAGGGGTTATTTTATATACAGGATGTAAGCTCTATGCTTGCCGTGTGCGCTGCGTCTGTAAAAGAGCATGATTTTGTACTGGATGTCTGTGCAGCGCCGGGCGGCAAATCTATGCAGGCTGCATTATTAATGAACGGCAGCGGGCATGTGCTTGCAAGAGACCTTACGCAGCATAAAATAGACCTGCTTGATGAAAATAGAAAGCGGTGCGGGATTTCAAATATCGAAACACAGGTGTGGGATGCGAGAATACCAGATCCTGCCTGTTTTGAAAAAGCAGACGTTGTGCTTGCAGACCTGCCGTGTTCGGGGCTTGGCGTAATGCGCAGAAAAAAAGACATCCGCTATCGTATGACGCCGGGAAAAATGAGAGACCTTGTGCAGCTGCAGCGGGAGATACTTTCCGTGGTGCATGCATACGTAAAGCCGGGCGGCAGGCTGGTATACAGTACCTGTACGGTACACCGGGATGAAAATGAAGGAAATGCGGAGTGGTTTGAGCGGGAGCATGCAGCTTTTAAACGGATCAGCAGCCGGCAGATTATGCCAAATGAGGAAGGCGGAGACGGATTTTATATCGCGGTTTTCCAAAAAGAGCTGTAAAAAATACAAAGAGCAATAAGCAATAGAAAGAGTTATAAAAAGTACAAAGAGCAATAAAAAAAGTGCAAAGAGCCATAAAAAGCACAAAGAGCGATAAAAAGTGTATGAGTTATAAAAAGCACAAAGAGCAATAAAAGGTGCAAAGAGTCATAAAAGTACAAAGAGCAATAAAAGGTGTAAAAAGTTATAAAAAGTGCAAGAGTTATAAAAGCACAAAGAGCAATAAAAGGTGCAAAAAGTTATAAAAAGTGCAAGAGTTATAAAAAGCACCAAAAGTTTTTGAGGAAAAAATAGAAATTATAATAATAAGGATAAAAGTATGGAAGAAAGAACAGGTACAGCTGATAAGATGGATATAAAATCTTTGAATCTGGAGCAGCTGACAGAGTTTTTGGAACAGATCGGAGAAAAAAAGTACCGCGCAAAGCAGATTTATGAATGGATGCATGTCAGGCATGTTTCGGATTTTGATGAAATGACAAATATATCCAAAGAACTGCGTGCCAGATTAAAGGATTCCTGTGAGCTGACAGTCTTACGTCCGCTGAAGGTACAGATCTCAAAACAGGATGATACGCGCAAATATCTGTTTGCACTGCCGGATGGAAACAGCATTGAGAGCGTACGGATGAAGTACAGGCATGGGAATACGGTGTGCATATCATCGCAGGCGGGCTGCCGGATGGGATGTACGTTCTGTGCCTCGGCAGTCGGCGGATTGGAGCGCAGCCTGCGTCCGTCTGAGATGCTGGAGCAGGTTTACCGTATCGGAACGGATATTGGAGAACGGATTTCGAACGTAGTAGTTATGGGGATCGGAGAGCCGCTTGATAATTATGAAAACCTGCTTACGTTTATCAGGCTGATCTGCGATGAACATGGCTTAAACATCAGCCAGCGCAATATTACGGTATCCACCTGCGGCATAGTTCCCAAAATACGCGCGCTGGCAGACGAAAAGCTGCAGATCACTTTAGCACTGTCGCTGCATGCGCCTGTGCAGGAAAAAAGGAAGGAGCTGATGCCTGCTGCGGGGGCATATGAGCTGCCGGATGTGATCAAAGCCTGTGATTATTATTTTTCAAAAACCGGCAGGCGGATGACATATGAATACAGCTTAATCAGCGGCGTCAATGATTCGCCGCAGGATGCAGAGGCGCTCGGCAGGCTGCTTGGCGGCAGGAACTGTCATGTAAACCTGATTCCGGTGAACCCGGTAAGAGAGCGCTCCTTCGTGCAGCCGGAGGATGGGATTCTTACATTATTTAAAAATAAGCTTGAAAAATATAAAATAAATGTTACTATAAGAAGAGCAATGGGCCGTGATATAGACGGCGCGTGCGGACAGCTGAGAAAAAATTATACATGAATGCAGTCTGTTCCGCGTGTTAGGAATAGGATGGGATTTCCGACAGGATGCGCATAGAAAATAGTGACAGCGGACTGTGCTGGTCAGACGACAGTACATAAAAGCTGGTGAAAGGCAGGCGAAAGAGATGAAGACTTTTTCCATAACGGACGTAGGAAGACGGCGGGAAATGAATCAGGATTATATATATACTTCTGAGACTTCCGTTGGAAATCTGCCAAATCTTTTTATCGTTGCAGACGGGATGGGAGGCCATAACGCAGGAGATTTTGCGTCCAGGTATACCGTAGAGCATGTAGTGGAGGCGGTAAAATCCAGCGGACTGACAGAACCGGTATCCCTGCTTGGAGAGGCGCTGCGTCAGACGAACAGCAGCCTGATGGAGCTGGCAGAAAAAGATCCGCACCTTCGGGGGACCGGGACGACATTTGTGGCTGCTACGATCGCACAGGGCCGTATGAGCGTTGCCAATATAGGGGACAGCCGTCTGTATATTGTAAATCAGAGCATTGTGCAGGTGACAAGAGACCATTCCCTCGTGCAGGAGATGGTGCGCATGGGAGAGATGGACCAGGATCAGGCGAGGGTACATCCAGATAAAAATATTATTACAAGGGCAGTCGGGGCGGTCAGGAATATAGAGATTGACTTTTTTGAAGTAAACCTAAAGCAGAAAGACCGTATACTGCTTTGTTCAGACGGGCTTACAAATATGCTTGAAGATCAGGAGATCCGCAGTATTATGTGCAGCCAGCGCGATATTGTAGAGAGCGTACAGCGGCTGGTGGCAGCTGCCAATATGAAAGGCGGAAAAGATAATATATCAGTCATTATCGTAGATCCGTTTTCAGATGAGGTGAAAAGATGTTAGAAGAAGGAAGATTTGTGGCAGACCGCTATGAAATCATAGCCAAAGTAGGCGCAGGCGGCATGTCGGATGTATATAAAGCAAAAGATCATGTATTGGGCAGATTTGTGGCAATTAAAGTACTCAAGCAGGAGTTTGCGGACGATGTGAATTTTGTCACAAAATTCCGCTCCGAGGCACAGTCGGCGGCAGGATTGGAACATCCAAATATTGTAAATATCTACGATGTCGGCAGCGAGGATGGAATTCATTACATTGTAATGGAATATGTAGAAGGCATTACATTAAAGACGTATATCGAAAAAAAGAGGCAGCTGTCCTACAAGGAGACAATCAGCATAGCCATTCAGGTCGGGCGCGGCATAGAGGCAGCACATAATAAAAATATCGTGCACCGTGATATAAAGCCGCAGAATATTATTATATCTACAGAAGGAAAAGTAAAAGTTACTGATTTTGGCATTGCCAGGGCAGCAACCAGCAATACGATCCACTCGGATGTCATGGGTTCGGTGCATTATTCCTCGCCGGAACAGGCCAGAAATGGGTTTGTAGATTTTAAGAGCGATATATATTCGCTCGGTATTGTCATGTATGAAATGGTGACAGGCAAGGTGCCGTTTGACGGAGATACTACAGTTGCGATTGCGATTCAGCACCTGCAGGAAGAAATGGAGTCTCCGCGTAATTATGTACCAGACCTTCCGATCAGCTTAGAAAAAATTATTTTAAAATGCACGCAGAAAAGTGCAGACCGCAGATACCCTGCCATGAATGAGCTGATGGAGGACTTAAAGCATGCGCTTGTCAATCCAAATGAAGACTTTGTCAGGATGATTCCGGTCTCTGTGCAGGATAAGACGCGCGTGATCTCATCCGAAGAGGTCAGCCAGATCAAGGAAGAGACAGCAGGCATTCATTTAGACAGGGAGCCGGAACGTCCGGTGCGCAGACGCCCGGAACCGGAGCGTGTGCCGCGCCGGTATCAGGAGGACGATAACGATGAAGAAGACGATGACGACGGGGGCTTTTTAAACCCGAAGATGGAAAAAGCCATGACGATTATGGGAATCGTTGCGGCAGTTATCATCGTAGTCATTATTATTTATCTTGTCGGCAGCATGCTGGGCAGCTTTAAACTTCCGTTCGGCAAAGGGGACGACAAGCAGAATGAAGCTACCTTCCCGGATCTGGAGCCGACAGAAACAGATTTAGACAAAGATGAACAAGAGGATGAGTCTGATACTGCTTCAGAGGAAACGGTAGAGATGATCAAGCTGCTGGGAAAAGAAGCTGATAAGGCGCGTAAGGAGTTAAAAGAGATGGGGCTTGATCTGCATATATTAGGCAGGGAGGCTTCTGATGAATATGAAGAAGGAAAGATCGTTACGCAGAGCGTCGAAGAAGGCGAATCCGTGGAAACAGGCACTACGATACAGGTGACGGTCAGCAGCGGCCCGGATGATTTTGAAATGCCAAAAGTAGTAGGAAATCCGAGTGCAACAGCCAGAGATATGCTGACAGCGCGCGGACTTGTCGTAGATCCAGATTCTGCCTATGAGTATTCGGATTCACCAGAGGGCACGGTGCTGCGCCAGTCTCCAGAGGCCGGGGCGATGGTGAAAAAAGGAGATACGGTAAAGCTGACGATCAGCAAAGGCGTCCAGCAGGTACAGGTGCCGGATCTGCGTAAACAGACACAGGAAAAGGCAGAGGAAATGCTGGCAGCCAGCCAGTTAACCGGAGATGTGACTACAGAATATGATGATACAATACCGGAAGGAAGCGTTATCAGCCAGACACCGCAGCCGGGTACCAGCGTCAATGTAGGCAGCAAGGTAGATTATGTCGTAAGCATGGGCAAAAAAGAAATATTTTACAAAACAAAGGATGTTACGGAGATCAGAATACCGTCAAACAGCGAATATGTCGTATCTGCAAATATCCGCCTTTTAGATGCAAACGGAAAAGAAATCGACCGCTGGGACGGCGTATCGATATCATCCTTCCCTTATAAGATCTCTGCAAGCAATATTACGACGAGCAGCGGCACGGTATCGATTGTCTGGATCTTGGAAGACGGAGAAGAGCGTACAAGTGAGCTGCCGGTTGACTTTGAACCGCAATAATCTGTTTGTTTATAGGCAGGAAACATGAAAGGAAAGATTGTAAAAGGAATTGCAGGTTTTTACTATGTCCATGCAGACGGATCAGGAACCTACGAATGCAAGGCGAAGGGGCTGTTCCGCCGCCAGAACATCAAGCCGCTGACAGGGGACAATGTGGAAATCGCAGTAATCGACGAAGCAGAAAAAACTGGAAATATCGAGGAAATTTTTCCAAGGAAAAATGAGCTGATCCGGCCGCTTGTGGTCAATATCGATATGGCGCTTGTCATTTTTGCAGCAGCAAGCCCGCAGCCGAATCTAAATCTGCTGGACCGCTTTTTAGTTCTCATGCAGTATCAGCAGATACCAGTCACGATATGCTTTAATAAAATGGAGCTTTTAGAGGAAACAGAAAGGCAGCGGATTGCAGGTATCTATGCACAGTGCGGATATCCGGTACTTTTTATCAGCGTGCAGAGGCAGGAGGGCATAGAGGAGCTGAAAGCTGTCCTCCGCGGAAAAACTACGGCTGCCTGCGGCCCTTCCGGCGTAGGCAAGTCATCCCTGGTCAATCTGCTGCAGCCGGAGGCTTCTATGGAAACAGGAGAGATCAGCCGCAAGATTCAGCGCGGAAAACAGACGACCAGACATACGCAGCTCATTCATATCGAGGAAAATACGTATCTGATGGATACGCCGGGGTTCAGCTCACTCTATCTGCCGGAAATAGAAAAAGAAGATCTCCAGCAGTATTATCAGGAATTCGCCTCTTATGAGCCTGCGTGCAGGTTTCAGGCATGCAGCCATATCAGTGAACCCGACTGCGGCGTAAAGCATGCGGTAGGGGAAGGCGGGATTCATCTGGTGCGGTATGACAATTATAAGCAGCTATACGAAGAATTAAAAGGACGAAAAAAATATTAATTATGAAAACACTCATTGTAACGGGAGGAACTATAGATCCTGCGTTTGCCAGATCCTATCTTGCACGCCAGAATTTTGACTATTATATCGCCTCAGACTCTGGCATTGATTTTTTCATGCAGGCAGGAATCAGGCCGGATGAAGTACTGGGCGATTTTGATTCCGCAGACCCTGCGCAGCTGGAGCAGCTGCAGAGTGACCAGCATATACGCTTTCACAAATACCAGCCGGAAAAGGATGCGGTAGACACAGAGCTTGCACTGCAGCTGGCTGTCAAGCGGGACAGCAGCGAGATTCATATACTGGGAGGCACAGGAACACGTTTAGACCATGTGCTTGCCACTGTCCGCCTGCTGGGCTTTGCCATGGAGCGCGAAATACCGTGCTATCTGGTAGATGCACATAACAGGGTGCGGCTGATCCAAAACCGCACGCTGTTAAAAAAGGCGCAGCAGTATGGGCGATACATTTCCCTGATACCGCTGACAACACAGGTGAAAGGCGTGACGCTGACAGGGTTTAAATATCCGCTTTATCATGCCACGTTAGACAGCTTTCATTCAATCGGCATAAGCAATGAGATCGAGGCGGAAGAAGCGGTTGTGGATTTTACAGACGGAATATTGATACTGGTAGAATCAGCTGATTAGAAAACAGGCAAAAATAAATAGAGGTACATGAAAGCTCTGAAGCAGTGTGTTCCAGAGCTTTTTCTTATTATTATACTGCCTCCATAAAGACAGCGGTTTGAAAGGACAGCATCGTTTATGAATGATAAAATAAAAAGGATTTTTGAGGAGCAGGAAAAAGAGGACGCGTATAAAATATCCGAGGGATTTCAAAAGGCTATAAACGAAGAAGTGGGCAATGCAGAGTATTTGATGAAACAGATCGAAAGGTACAGGCTGCATAAAATTTCGGAGGCATTTGATTTTTCCATCCGAGAAAATATTGTACGTATTTCAGCTGAATTCAGCATAAGAAAGCATTCCGTCTGCCTGGTTCCATACTATCACAGCCACGATTTTTATGAAATGATCTATGTATGGCAGGGACAGTGCACGCAGAAACCAGCCGGTGAAACAGAGGACTTGAATTTATCGGCGGGAAACCTCTGCATTCTGACTCCGGGAATGGCACATGCCATACTGCCGTGTTCTGAAACAGATGTGATATTAAAGATCATTATACCAAATCCGTGAACGAAACGGATCTTTCTGTGGAGGAAATCGCAGAGTCCGTAGGATACCATAGCACGGCAGGATTCTATAAACGGTTTTGGAATGTGTTCCATATGACGCCGGCAGCTTATCGAAAAATGTATGACGGCCGGTACAGATAAAAAATGTCCTTTGAGGAAAAGAATCTGTCCTCTATGAAAATGGCATTCCTATTGACCTTGTGTTAGCATATAGCAAATATTATGAACCGTATGCCGTAAGCCGGCAGCGGGCTGATTTATGAGGAGGTAAGCATTTTGAAACATGCAGAATTAATGAAAAAAATGAGTGTATATGAAAAAGCTGCGATTTTAAGCGGCCAGTCCGAATGGACTACGAGAGATATTGAAAGGCTGGGCATCCCTTCTATATTCTGTTCTGACGGGCCGCACGGAATCCGTAAACAGACAGGGACAGGCGATCATTTAGGGCTGAACCCGTCGCTGCCTGCGACCTGTTTTCCGACGGCAGCAACTGTGGCAAACAGCTGGGATACGGATCTGGCAGAAGAAATCGGAAATGCCCTAGGGGAAGAAGCGGCCGCGCTGGGCGTAAATATACTTCTGGGACCGGGGCTTAATATTAAGAGAAATCCTTTGTGCGGAAGAAATTTTGAGTATTTTTCCGAAGATCCATTTTTATCCGGCAAAATGGCAGCTGCTTATATAAGAGGGATACAGAAAAAAGGCATTTATGCATGTCCAAAGCATTTTGCGGTAAATAGCCAGGAGCTGCGGCGCATGACGATGAATGCTGTCGTGGATGAACGAACACTGCGTGAAATATATCTGACCGGATTTGAGATCGCGGTAAAAGAGGGCGGGGCCAAGGCAGTCATGACCAGCTACAATGAGGTAAACGGCACGTATGCCAATGAAAATGAGCACCTATTGAAAGAAATCCTGCGTGGTGAATGGGGATTTGACGGAATCGTTATTACAGACTGGGGCGGTTCCAATGATCATGTGCGCGGTGTGGCAGCCGGCTCCAATCTGGAAATGCCCACGCCGGGACTGGACTCGGCAAGGCAGGTTCTTGCGGCACTGGATGAGGGTACCTTATCTATGGATGAACTGGACGCCTGTGTGGATGATCTTTTAGAAGCAGTCTTAACACTGACGAGGGCGGGTACCAGCAAAAAGACAGCGATTGACAAATCCGCACATCATGCCCTGGCAAAAAAGGCAGCTGCACAGAGCGTTGTCCTGCTGAAAAATACGGCAGACCCACAGCCGCTCCTTCCGCTTGGGAAAGGAACAAAAGCTGCCTTAATCGGGGATTTTGCAGTTACCCCGCGCTATCAGGGCGCAGGCTCTTCGGTAGTAAATCCGTTGCTGCTTGAAACTATGGAAAATATAATCGGAGATTATCCAATCAATTGTATCGGGTGCGCACCAGGGTATGCGCGCACGGGGCAGACAGGCAGTGGATTAAAAGAAGCCGCTATAAATCTGGCGAAACAGGCGGATGTAGTTATTTATTGTCTGGGACTTGACGAAATCAGCGAGGCCGAAGGCATGGACCGCAGCCATATGCAGATCCCCCAAAATCAAGTACTGCTGCTTGAGGAGCTGGCAGAGGTAAATCCAAATATTATAGGTGTAGTAAGTGCAGGCTCTTCGATCGATATGCACTGGGAATGCCGATGCAGGGCCATCCTGCACGGTTATCTCGGCGGACAGGCCGGGGCCGGGGCGATGCTGGATGTCCTGACCGGAAAAGTAAATCCTTCTGGAAAATTGAGCGAGACATATCCGATAAGATATGAGGATACACCGTCCAGCAGCTATTTCCCGAGCAGAGAGCGCAATTCGGAATACCGGGAGAGTATATTTGTAGGATATCGTTTTTTTGATACAAATCATATGCAGGTACGCTATCCGTTTGGATATGGATTATCCTATACGACATTTGAATATTCAAATCTGACAGTGACAGACAGCAGTGTAAGATTTGAAGTAGCCAATACGGGAAAGATGGCCGGGGCTGAAATCTGCCAGATGTATATCAAAGGCCCGAAAGGGACGGTCTTTAGGCCGTTAAAAGAATTGAAAGGATTCTGTAAGGTCTATTTAAAACCACAGGAACGAAAAGAGGTCGAGATCCGGTTTGATGACAAGTCGTTCCGCTTTTGGAATATAAAAACAGAGAGCTGGGAAGAGGAAAGCGGGACTTATGACATCTATATCGGCAGCAGCGTATCCGAGATCCGGCTGACAGGCAGGATCAATCGAAAGGGGACGAAAACCTGCCAGCCCTATAAACCGGAAAAAATGCCGCACTATTTTTCTGGAAATATAAAAGAAGTGCCGGATGAAGAATTTGAGAGGCTTCTTGGGCATCCGATTCCGTCTGGAGCATGGGACGGAAAATTGGGAATCAACGATGCCGTATGCCAGATGTATTATGCAAAAAGCGGACTGGCAAGACTGGCCTGCCGGGTGTTAAACCATTTAAAGGCGAAAAACGAAAGAAAAGGCAGGCCGGATCTCAATCTTTTATTTATTTACAATATTCCATTCCGGGCCATTGCGAAGATGACCGACGGTGCCGTAAGCATGGAAATGGCAGAAGGGCTTGTGCATGCAGTGAACGGGCATTTTTTCAAAGGAATGAAGCAGGTGATCAGCGGTTATTTTTCCAATAAAAGGAAGAATAAGGAATACGAAAGAAAACTCAGGGAACTAAAATAAGGAACGAAAATCATGAAAAGCAGGACAAAAAATTTGCTGACAAAACAGGAGATTCGAAAGCTTGTGAAAATTAATTTTGGAAATGCCTGTGAAATCGGCCGGATTGAAGAATTAAAAGGCGGCATGTTTAATGCGATTTATAAAATCAGCAGGGTAAAGGAAATGGATCAGATTGTCTTGAAGGTGGGCGCGGCTCCAAAAACGCCCCTTCTGACATACGAAAAAGATATTATGCGCACAGAAGTAGAATGCTATCGTCTGATTAAAGAACATACCAATGTGCCGGTACCTGCCGTGCTGGCATACGATTTCAGCAGAAAGCACATCGAGAGCAGTTATTTTTTTATGACCGCATAAAGGAACGGCCCTGTCAAAAATATCCGGGAAAATGGATCAAAACAGCCTGAATCAGGTGAAAGCAGAGCCTGCACAGTATCTGGAGTTTGTATTTGTGGACGATATACGCAAGGAGCATGTGTTTTTAGAGAGCTATTTAAAGGCAGTCCATAAAAGCGCTTTTACACAAGCCGACGCAAAAAGGTATCAGCTGTACCGGCTGTATCTTGCAGTGATTATGGCGGCAGAGACATTCCGGTATGGATGGTTTTATTCCAGGCTGCAGGGGATGTGGGCGAAAGCGCAGATCAAAAAATGCCTAAAAAAATTAGAGCGTGGTTGAAAAATTGATTCCGGCAGTCTACAATATAAGTAACAGAATGTGTCTGCGGGAAGGAGGCAGTGTATGGCGAGGATAGTGTCAATTGGCGAGCAGGATTTTGGAGAACTTTTAAGGGAGGATAGTTTTTATATAGATAAAACCTATTTTATCAAAGAATGGTGGGAGAATAGGGATAAGGTGACACTGATTGCGCGTCCCAGAAGGTTTGGCAAGACTCTTACAATGAGCATGCTGGATCATTTCTTTTCCATAAGGCATGCCGGCAGCGGAGATCTGTTTGAGGGGCTTTCGGTCTGGGAAGATGAAAAGTACAGGAAACTGCAGGGTACCCATCCGGTGATTTTTCTGAGCTTTGCCAGCATAAAAGCAGATTGTTATGAAGAGTCCTGTTACGGCATACGCACGCTGATTTCCAGGGAATACCGCAGACATGCTTATTTATTAGACAGCAGTGATTTTCTGCAGGCGGATCGAAAACGCTTTGAAAAAATCCTGCTTGAAGAGGCAAATGTCAGCGAGGTATCTGCATCGATAAATCTGCTTTCGGAATATTTATATAATTATTATGGAAAAAAGGTTATTATTTTGCTGGATGAATATGATACTCCGATGCAGGAGGCATACGTATATGGATATTGGAAAGAGCTTATAGAGTTTATGCGCAGGTTTATGAATCCGACCTTCAAAACCAACCCGTATTTAGAACGCGGGCTGATGACAGGAATCACAAGGCTGAGCAAGGAATCTATTTTTTCGGATTTAAATAATCTGGAGGTCGTTATGACGACTTCAAATAAATACGAAACGGCGTTTGGATTTACGGAGGAAGAGGTATTTGCTGCATTAGAGGAATTTGGGCTGGAGGAACAAAGGCAGAGGGTGAGACGGTGGTACGATGGATTCCGGTTCGGAAACTGCAGCAGCATTTATAATCCATGGTCTATTGTCAATTATTTAAAATCAAAAGAATTTAAGCCCTACTGGGCGAATACAAGCTCCAATAAGCTGGCCGCAGATTTAATACAAAAAGGAAGTCCTGATATAAAAATGACCATGGAAGACCTGCTGTGGGGGAATTCATTTTGTACGTATATGGATGAAGAAGTTGTTTTTAACCAGTTAGATTCGGATGAAAATGCCGTCTGGAGCCTGCTTTTAGCCGCAGGCTATCTAAAAGCTGTTGAAATCATAAAAAGTACAGACGATTATGATATAGACCAGTACCGTCTCACACTGACCAATGCGGAAGTCAGGCAGATGCTCGCAAGGATGATCCACGGATGGTTTTCGGATGGAAAGACTGCATATAACAGCTTTGAGAAAGCGCTGCTGTCAGATGATGTCAAGGGAATGAATGTTTTTATGAATAAAATTGCCTTAAATACATTCAGTTGTTTTGATACAGGAAAAAAGCCTTCCGAGACAGCAGAGCCGGAACGGTTTTATCACGGATTTGTACTGGGGCTGATTGTAAATCTGAAGAAAAAATATGAGATTACATCCAACCGGGAAAGCGGTTTTGGAAGGTATGACATCATGCTTGCTCCGGCAGAAGGCAGGACGGACGGAATGATTCTGGAGTTTAAGGTGCTTGACCCTGATGAGGAAAGCAGCCTGCAGGATACGGCCGAGGCTGCTCTGCGCCAGATTATAAACAAAGAATATGCTGCCGCGCTGGAAGCAAAGGGAGTGGCCCGCACAAAAATCAAAATTTATGGGTTTGCATTCAGCGGCAAGCAGGTGCAGATCGACGGCGGCTGTATTGTGAATTATGATCAGAGAATATGAAAGGCTGTATGAAATCTATTATTTCGACAGCTTGAAAATATGTTCAAAATCATTTAAAATTGGTGTAGCAAATGGTGAAGCAAAAATATAGAGAAAGGCGAAAACCCTTGTAAATAAAGGATTTTCGGACAGGTAAAGGTAAAAAATGAAACTAGGAATCGTAGGCCTGCCAAACGTAGGAAAGAGCACACTGTTTAATTCACTGACAAAGGCAGGTGCAGAATCTGCAAATTATCCATTTTGTACGATTGATCCAAATGTAGGCATTGTAGCAGTGCCGGATGAGCGGATTGACCGCTTAGGGGAGATGTATCATTCAAAGAAAGTCACTCCGGCGGTGATTGAATTTGTAGATATCGCCGGCCTGGTAAAAGGTGCCAGCAAAGGAGAGGGACTGGGAAATCAGTTTCTGGCAAATATCCGGGAAGTAGATGCGATTGTGCATGTAGTAAGGTGCTTTGAAGATGAAAATATCGTGCATGTGGACGGCAGCATAGATCCGGCCAGAGATATTGAGACGATCAATCTGGAGCTTGTTTTTTCTGATCTGGAGATTTTAGAGCGCAGGGTATCCAAAATATCCAAACAGGCCAAGATGGACAAGACGCTTGCCAAAGAAATGAAGCTGATCGATGCATTAAAAGCACATTTAGAAGAGGGAAAACTGGCAAAGACGTTTGTACTGGGTGAAGATGAGGACGAGGCAGCATGGTTTAAAACCTACAACCTGCTGACGGCAAAGCCGGTGATCTATGCGGCGAATGTACAGGAGGATGATCTGGCAGATGATGGAACGAACAATAAACATGTAGCCGACGTGCGCCGTATGGCAGCAGATGAAGAGAGCGAGGTATTTGTGGTCTGTGCACAGATCGAACAGGAAATCGCAGAGCTTGATGATGATGAGCGCAGCATGTTTTTAGAAGAACTGGGACTGAAAGAGTCGGGGCTGGACAAACTGATCAAGGCCAGCTATAAGCTGCTTGGGCTGATCAGCTTTTTGACCTCGGGAGAAGACGAGACAAGGGCATGGACGATCAGACAGGGCACAAAAGCGCCGCAGGCAGCTGGAAAAATTCATACGGATTTTGAGCGGGGATTTATCCGCGCAGAGGTTACGGCATATAATGACCTGATCGAGGGCGGCAGCATTGCGGCAGTGCGGGAAAAAGGGCTTGTGAGGCTGGAAGGGAAGGAGTACGTAGTCAAAGACGGTGATGTAATTGTTTTCCGCTTTAATGTGTAAATGATAAAGGCTCTGTGTCCTTACGGCTCTTCGCGCATATAATATAAAAAAGAAGAATGTGGCTGTTATGCGTCTATGTGAATTACAGGAAAAAACAGTGATTAACACGAAAGACTGTAAATGTCTTGGACATGTGGTCGATCTTGACATTGATGAAAAGGATGGGTGCATACGTGCCCTGATCCTTCCAGGACCCGGGCTGTTTTTTGGTATCTTCTGCCGGGAATACGAACTGATTATACCGTGGTGCAATGTGAAAAAAATCGGGCCGGAGATCATTCTGGTCGATATCGATGAAAAAGAAGCGACTCATAAGCTGTAAGGCCGGCTGAGCGCATGTTCTGTCTGGATAAAATTGGTTCTTAAAATAAAAACTAATTGACATGCATTGTACGAAAGGTTAAACTTTAGCTTATAGGCACCGCCCGGCTTTTTTGTCAGGCGGTATCTGAGATTACATATGAAAATGCCCGCTGCGCAGGCGGGCCGAATGAAAGCCGGAGAGGAGAAGCCAGCATGAAGTGTCCATTTTGCAGCAGTGATAATACAAGAGTTATCGATTCAAGACCAGCAGATGATAACAATTCCATACGCCGCCGCAGACTGTGCGATGCATGTCAAAAACGTTTTACAACCTATGAAAAAGTGGAGACAATTCCGCTGATTGTCATAAAAAAGGATAATAACAGAGAGCAGTATGACCGGGCAAAAATAGAAGCCGGGATTCTCAGGGCATGCCATAAGAGACCGATTTCCGTAAAAGAAATTGACAAGCTGATTGATGAGATTGAGACAGAAATATTTAATCTGGAAGAAAAAGAGATTCCAAGTACGGTTATAGGTGAGATTGTCATGGATAAGCTGAAGGATTTAGAAGCGGTAGCTTATGTGCGGTTTGCATCTGTTTACCGTGAATTTAAGGATATAAATACATTTATGGATGAGCTGAAGAAGATTTTAGATAAGTAATCAGGGTTTACGTCCATCCCAAATTTGGAGGCATTTTTAAGACACGCTTTAAAATCAGATAAGACCAAGAGAAAGAAATAAAATCAGATAAGATCAGATGAAATAAAATAAGAGATAAGATCAGGATGGTGAAATATGCTGCAGACATTTTATCCGGGAGAATATGTGAATTCTACGTATCAGATTGATTTTGACAGTCTGTACCAGAAGGGATACCGGGGTGTTATATTTGATATCGACAATACGCTTGTACGGCACGGAGAGCCGGCAGATGCGCGGGCAAAAAAGCTGTTTGCACATTTAAAAAAGCTGGGCTTTGCGTGCTGTCTGCTGTCAAACAATAAAGAGCCCAGGGTGGCGATGTTTAATAAGGATATAAAAGTATGTTCGATCCATAAGGCCCATAAGCCGCGCACAGGCAGCTATAAAAAGGCAATGCAGCTGATGGGGACGGATGTCGGCAACACATTGTTTGTCGGTGATCAGATTTTTACGGATGTCTGGGGTGCAAACCGTACGGGAATCCATACGATTCTGGTAAAGCCGATACATCCAAAAGAAGAGATTCAGATTGTACTGAAGCGGATTCCTGAGAAGTGGATCTTACACTGCTATCAGAGATGGTTAACGCATAACGTGAGACGGGAGAGGACAAAAAGATGAAGATTATCATTGGAAATGACCACACAGCGCCGCAGATGAAGCAGGAGATTATGCAGTATGTAAAAGAGCTGGGGCATGAAGTCATAAATTACGGTGTAGATACGACAGACAGCTGCGATTATCCGAAAATAGGCGCGCAGGCTGCACGTGCGGTTGCTAAAGGAGAAGCGGACTGCGGTATTTTGATCTGCGGAACCGGCGTAGGCATTTCCATGGCGGCAAATAAGGTAAGGGGCATACGCGCGGCAGTATGCTCAGACCCGGTGACTGCGCGTCTGGTCAAGCAGCATAATGATGCGAACATCATTGCATTTGGTGCACGCATAGTAGGCATTGAAACAGCAAAGTCTATTGTAAGGGCTTATCTGGAGGCAGAATTTGAAGGCGGCAGACATCAGGCGCGGATAGATCTCATACATGAGATCGAAAAAACAGAGCTGCCTGAAAATCTTTAAAATGAGCGTTTACTCAAAAAATAGTTGAAATATAAGTGTATTTATTATATGATAGGATGAGTGGGTAAAACCCAGACAGTTTTTAAGGAGGAAAGATCGAATGATTTCAGCAGGAGATTTTAGAAACGGTATTACGATTGAGTTTGAAGGCAATATTTATCAGATTATTGAATTTCAGCATGTAAAGCCAGGCAAGGGAGCTGCATTTGTTAGGACAAAACTTAAAAATATTAAAAATGGCGGCGTAGTAGAAAAGACATTCCGTCCGGTTGATAAATGCCCGCAGGCACGTATCGACAGAAAAGATATGCAGTATTTATATTCTGATGGAGATCTGTTCTACTTTATGGATGTAGAGACTTATGATCAGATCCCGATCGGCAGAGATACCATTGGAGATGCACTCAAGTTTGTAAAAGAAAATGAAATGGTAAAAATCTGTTCTTATAACGGAGAGGTATTTGCTGTAGAACCTCCGTTATTTGTAGAGCTGGAGATCGCAGAGACAGAGCCGGGCGTAAAGGGCGATACGGCAACAGGTGCCACAAAGCCTGCTACGGTAGAGACAGGCGCGACAGTTTATGTACCGCTGTTTGTAAATCAGGGTGATACAATCAAGATCGATACAAGAACAGGCGAATATTTGTCCAGAGTTTAGTTTTATATATTTCATACAATAATCAGGCGGGTATTTGTCCAGAGTATAATTTTTAGATTTTGTGCAAGGAGAGAGGATATCATGCTGACAGTTGGAATCAGTAATGAAATGGCTAGGGAAGTAACAAAAGAAAATACTGCAGCTGCACTGGGCAGCGGCATGCTGGAGGTGTTTGCTACTCCGGCGATGATTGCATTGATGGAAGAAACCTGTATGAAAAGTGTACAGCCTCATCTGGAGGAAGGATGCGGTACGGTCGGAACAGGCCTGAGCGTCCACCATGTTTCGGCAACTCCGGTAGGCATGCATGTACGCTGCGTCAGCAAGCTGGTAGAAGTGGATGGGCGTAAGCTTGTATTTGACATACAGGCATTTGACGATGCAGGCCTGATCGGGCAGGGGATGCACGAGCGTTTCATTATTGAAAATGAAAAGTTTTTTCAAAAAACTCAGAAGAAACTGGACAGATAAAATTTGGAAAGAAAGAATATTAAAAAATGGGAAAAACCAAAAGATGCTATATCTAAGGTTTTCCCATTTTTTATATCTGCCGGATAACTAATTTATTTTTAATTTTGCAAGCAGATCCCCGAGGGAAGTGGTGGCAGCTTCATTGGATGAATATTCTGCTGCCTGGGCAGTTTCATCCGGGTCTGAATTTGAGGCGTCTTCGTCTAAGGCGCGGATGCTCAAAGAGATGCGTCCGTTATCTGTATTACGGATTTTTGCACGAACTTTTTGTCCGGCCTTGAGTACTTCAGACGGCTTGCGGATTCTGCGTTCACAGATCTGGGATACATGAACCAGCCCGGTCAGCCCGTCTCCTATGTTTACAAATGCACCATAGTTTGTAAGGGTTTCTACAGTCCCTTCTACGACAGAGCCTGGTACAAGCATGGCGATACGGTGTCTGCGGGCTTCTTCTTCGCGTTCCTTTAAAATCACCTTTGCAGACAAAACCAGCTTTTCTTTTCCGGCATCGACATTGATCACGCGTACTTCCAAGTCTTTTCCAATCCATTCAGATGTATCTTCTACATAGTCAAGGCTGAGCTGGGAGGCTGGTATAAATCCGCGCAGTCCTTCGGCATATGCGATGACGCCGGCATTTACCGCTTCTTTTACGCGGACAGTCAATATCGTTTCCTGTTTCATTGCTTCTTTCAGCCTGTCCCATCCGAGCATCTGGTTTGCTTCTTTTTTCGACAGAAGTATGTTTCCATTGCCGTCGTCCAGACGCAGGATAGTTGCCTGAATCTCATCGCCTGGGCGGAGTGCCTCCAGAATCGAATAATCAGGGTCATCGCTTAGGTCCTGAGCCTTGATAATGCCTGGTGCGTAATATTTTAAGTCAAGTGTTGCCTCTTCTTCGGATACTGCGATGACCGTGGCAGTGATCAGGTCGCCCTCATTGAGACGGCGGAATGAGGCTTCAAGCTCTGCCTTGTAATCATCCATAGTTTCCATACGTTCTTCCATTGTTTAATCGTCCTTTCTTTTTATGGTACATAACTATTGTAGCATTATGTGGTTGTTTTGACTAGAGCGTGTTTGAAAATTATGCTTGACAGATCTGTTCTATTGAGATAGAATACAATTATTCTATTGCAATAGAACGGAGGAATTATTATGTCAGTAAAATTATTTGAGTCTGAATTAAAAGTAATGGACTTACTGTGGAAAGAGGGTGATTTACCAGCAAAAGAAATTGCGCAGCGCCTAAAAGCACAGATTAACTGGAGCAAAACGACAACTTATACGGTGCTGAAAAAATGTGTGGAAAAACAGGCTGTTCTGCGGACAGAACCAGGCTTTGTCTGCAGCCCGCTGATCAGCCGGGCAGAAGTGCAGGCAGACGAGACAAACGATCTCATAGACAGGATGTATGGCGGTTCAAAGGATCTGTTGATAGCCTCACTGCTCGGAAACCAGGAGATGACGCCGGATGATCTGGCACGATTGAAGAAACTGGTGGAAGAGATGAAGTAACGCAGCAGGATAAAGCGAAGCAGAAACTGCGGGAAGGCAGCAGATAAATTGAAGCGGAAACTTTAGGAAAGCAGCAGGATAAGTGCTGCGGTATGTTGGAATGAGGTGACAGATGGACGAATTGTTATATATGGGAGTTAATGGTTCTGTTTTGATAATAGCAGTCATATGCTTTAGGCATTTTTTCTCACAGCAGGTTTCGAGACGATTAATCGTGTTTTTGTGGATCTGTGTCATTGTGCGCCTGCTGCTGCCTGTTTCAATTCCAGTCAGCCGGCCTGCGTCAGGCTGGATGGGTGCGCTGGAAGTATCGAAACTATGGCAGACCGGCAGCAGCGACGGGATTTGTCAGGAAAAAACGGCGTCCGCAGGTCTGGATAGATCTGCGGATATGACCTGGATCACACAGGAAACAGGAACAACATCAGCGCTGGCAGGAACAGAAGCAGCGCAGCAGGAAACGGGAACAACAGCAGTGCAGCAGGAAACAGGAACACAAGCAGCTCTGCAGGAGACAGAAATGGCTTCAGCTGTTACAGAAGCATCAGCGATGGCGGTGTTGATCATATCGGCAGTATCAGCAGTGTGTACAGTATGGACTGTTCCGGCAGAGACAATTGTACAGGTGGTATCACGGACTCTGGCAGAATATGGCTGGCTTAGAAAGGGTTTATTTGTCATCTGGCTGCTGGCAGCTGTGTTCTTAGCACTTAGGATTCTTGTAATGCATATGCGCAGCAGCAGGGTTTATCGTATGTCGCTGCCGGTCTGTGATCCAATGGCTGATAAATGGCTGAATGGACATCACAGTATGCGCAGGGTGTCCATTCGAAAGTCAGAGTTTATAAAAAGTCCCCTTACGTATGGGGTTATCCGCCCGGTCATACTTCTGCCGTCTGAAATAGAGCTGGACGAGGAAGAGTCTGCGTGTATTATGGAGCATGAATGGATACATATCAAGCGCTGGGATATTTTGATGAAATACATCTTATATCTGACTATATGTGTTTACTGGTTTAATCCATTTGTATGGATAATGGCAGTGCTGTTTAACCGGGATCTAGAGATGGCATGCGATGAGGAAGTGATCAGGTCATATACCGGCAGTTCAAAAGCATCGTATGCGCTGATATTAATACGTCTGGCAGAAGAACGCCAGAAATCAATCTGGCCGGTTGAGGCTTGTTTTGCCAGACAGTCTGAATTAGAAGAAAGGATTAGATCTATTATGAAAATGAAAAAATATTCAAAGAAAGCGGCTGCTCTGGCAGCCGGACTGATCTGCTGCACGATCCTGTCATTTACTGTGTCAGCACAGGAAACAGCTGAAAAGGTAAATGGCTCGTCTGAAAGCACCAGACAGGCGGCATCGGATCGCAGTTCTGGTGATGCGCCGGCAGAGCAGGAAAAGGCTTCAGTAAAAGAAGTAAATAACAGCTTCAAAGAGGATGAGCACAATCGAAGTGAAACAGAGGCTGAAACAGAAAAGACAGTCGGCACAGATGCAAACACAAATACAGTGCGGATCGATCAGCCTTCGGATTTTACAATGGCCGGTGAAGTAACTGAGAAAGAAAATGGCACAGCTGAGGCAGTTCATAAACAGATTGTAGAACTGGCAGGGAAATATGTAGGAGCGCCTTATCAGTTTGGCGGAACGGATCTATCCAGCGGCGTGGACAGTATAGGATTTGTGAAAGCTGTTTATGCACTGGCGGGATTTGACATACCCGCTGATCTGGATAAATTGTCTGTCTGTGGTGATCCAGTTTCTTTGGAAGAATTAACGGCAGGAGACATTATCATCTACAGCAGCGAGGACAAAAGCAGTTATGCACATGCAGCGGTTTATGATGGCAGCGGCCGGGTCATTCATGCCAGCAATATGCGGGATGGCGTAAAGGTTTCTGATTTAAACTATAGGGATATTGCTGTGGCAGTCAGAGTTGTAAAATAAAATAAAGGCGGGGCTGTTACGGCAGCTCCGTTTTTTAGTGCCATGTAATGGTTATCATATAATAAATTGGTAAAATTTAATGGAATTCTATGAGCGCATGTGCTAGAATAGATAATATCATTCTAAGAGAACCATAAAACGATAAAAGTGCAGAGGCTGTTTAAAGGAGCTTTTTATGAAAAATATCATGAAAAATACCATGCAGACAGTAATGAAATCCGTATATGCCGGCCTGATGATCGGAATCAGCGCCATTGTATATTTATCCGTAGAAAATAAGCTGGCAGGCTCCCTGTTGTTTTCCTTTGGATTGCTGACGATCGTGACACAGGGATTTTATCTGTATACCGGAAAAATTGGTTTTGTAAAAAAAATCAGTGAACTGGCGGATATGTTTATTATTATATGCGGGAATTATGCCGGTACATTACTGGCAGCACTGGCGGGGAAGGCTGCGGGGCTTGCGATCAGCAGTGTACAGCTGGCTGAAAAGAAGCTGGACAATGATCTGGCGCATGTGTTTGTACTGTCTATGTTCTGCGGTGTAATGATGTATCTGGCGATTGATAATTATAATAAATCAAAAAATATCGTTTTTATCATTGCTCCTGTTATGATTTTTATTTTATCCGGTTTTGAACATTCGATTGCGAATATGTTCTATTTTAACTTTGCGGGAATACATAGTTTGAAATCCTACGGCGTTTTGTTTGTCATGCTGGCAGGCAACGGCATAGGTGCCAGACTTTTTGGGATGAAGCAGGAGTGAATTTATGATTGAGTTAAAAGGAAAGTATAATAATGCAAAGGTCTTTACGGATCTCGTAGACGAAGCTTCGATTTCGCAGATCCTATTATTATTAAATCAGGAATTTGTATCAGGAAGCAGGATAAGGCTGATGCCGGATGTGCATGCAGGTGCCGGATGTACAATTGGTACTACGATGACAATTACAGATCGTATCGTTCCGAATCTGGTCGGGGTAGACATAGGATGCGGGATGAATACAGTCAGGATTAAAGAAAAGCATATAGAGCTGCAGAAGCTGGATAAGCTGATTTACGAGAAAATTCCATCTGGATTTAATATCCGAGAAAAGACACATAGATACTTTGACCAGATCAATCTGGAGGATCTGTACTGCTATAAACAGATCAACCCGGCCAGGGCAGAAAAAAGTCTGGGCACTCTGGGCGGCGGCAATCATTTTATCGAAGCTGACCAGGATAATGATGGAAATATTTATATTGTCGTACATTCCGGCAGCCGCCATCTGGGACTGGAGGCAGCAGACTATTATCAGGAAGAGGGATACCGTGCATTAAACGGCAGTTCAAAAAAAGACATTGATGAACTGATTACAGAATTAAAGCAGCAGGGCAGGGAGAAGGAAATTCAAAAAAGCATTGCGGCACGAAAGAAGGAACAAAACACCAGCATTCCAAAACAGCTGGCATATGTATCCGGGGACTTGTTTGAACAGTACATCCATGATATGAAAATTATTCAAAAGTATGCGGATTTAAACAGACAGGCAATGATGGATGAGATTTTAAAAGGAATGAAGCTGCATGCCGACTGGCAGTTTACAACAGTTCACAACTATGTGGACACAGAGGCGATGATTTTAAGAAAAGGTGCTGTATCTGCCAGAAAGGGCGAGAAGCTGCTGATTCCAATCAATATGAGAGACGGCTCCTTAATCTGTACCGGCAGGGGCAATGATGACTGGAATCAGTCAGCCCCGCATGGAGCAGGCCGTCTGATGAGCCGTTCGGCTGCCAGGCAGTCGTTTACAGTGTCAGAATTTAAGAAACAGATGAAAGATATATATACTACTTCTGTAAATAAAGACACGCTGGATGAATGTCCGATGGCGTATAAGGGCATGGAAGACATTATCGGCAATATCGGTGATACGGCAGTAGTTGATCAAATTATTAAGCCTATTTATAATTTTAAGTCTTCGAGTGAATTTTAATTTGCTTTGGAGGTGCAGGATAAAATATAGTACAAACGAGGAGAGCAGATGGCAGGGAAAAAAGAAGCAAAGCGTCTGGTAAAATACGTGCCGGATTATGTAGTTTTTGACTTAGAGACAACCGGGATCAGCTGTGCAAACGACCAGATTATAGAGATCTCGGCTGTGAAAGCAGCCGGTGGAAAGGTTGTAGATACATTTTCCACACTGGTCAATCCGCAGTGTGCCATCCCTTATAGTGCGACAAGGGTAAACGGCATTACAGATGAAATGGTGGCAGAAGCGCCATGTATACAAGAAGCGTTGGAAGGGTTTTTAGCGTTTATCAAAGGACATGTGCTGGTAGGGCATAATATTCACTCTTTTGACCTAAAGTTTATTTACCGGGATGCGCAGGAGCTGTTTGGGCAGGATGTGGCAAATGACTATATCGATACACTGTATATGGCACGAAGCTGCCTGCCGCAGCTTGCACATCATAAGCTGACAGATCTGGCTTCTTATTTCCAGATTGATGCAGAAGGTGCGCACAGGGCGTTAAATGACTGCATGATGAATCAAAAATGTTATGAGGCAATGGCGAAAATACAGGGGGAAATGGAGCTGGAGATCTGCCCGCGCTGCGGCGGGGAGCTGAAAAAGCGCAGCGGAAAATTTGGCGAATTTTTTGGGTGCAGCAATTACCCAAAATGCAGGTATACAAAGAATATATAAATTTCAGCATCGAAATAGAATCTGCTATTCTGGAGGGATGCGTACAAAGCATTACATATATGAAGAATTATGGTCAATCGTTTTGTACTGAATGGGGTATCTTATCATGGAAAAGGAGCTATTGCAGAGATTCCGGGGATTATTGAGGGAAAAGGCTTTAAAAAAGCATTTATAGCGACAGACCCGGATCTCGTAAAATTTGGCGTGACAAAAAAAGTTACGGATCTGCTGGATGAAAAAAACATGGCATATGAGGTGTATTCAGACATCAAGCCGAATCCTACAATAGAAAATGTACAGTCAGGTGTTGAAGCTTATAAAAAGTCAGGTGCTGACTATATGATCGCAATTGGCGGCGGTTCTTCGATGGATACCGGAAAAGCAATCGGCATTATTATTAACAATCCAGAGTTTGCAGATGTACGTTCACTGGAAGGAGCTGCTCCGACGAAAAACCATACGGTATTTACCATTGCAGTTCCGACTACGGCAGGAACTGCTGCCGAAGCAACGATTAATTATGTTATTACAGATGTAGAAAAGAAGAGGAAGTTTGTCTGTGTAGATACAAATGATATACCAGATATTGCAATTATAGACCCGGATATGATGTCTACAATGCCGAAAGGGCTGACAGCAGCAACCGGCATGGATGCCCTGACCCATGCAATCGAGGGCTATACGACAAAGGCAGCATGGGAACTGGCAGACTGTTTGAACCTGGAGGCGATCCGGCTGATCGCAGAGAGCCTGCGCGGCGCAGTAGAAAACGATGCACAGGGACGCGAGGGCATGGCTCTGGGCCAGTATGTGACAGGCATGGCATTTTCAAATGTAGGGCTCGGCATAGCGCATTCTATGGCACATACGCTTGGTGCGGTATATGACACCCCGCACGGCGTGGCCTGTGCGATGATGCTCCCGATTGTAATGGAATATAATGCAGAATGCAGCGGTGAAAAATATCGCGAAATCGCACGTGCAATGGGTGTGGAAGGCGTAGATGGCATGAGCAGGGAGCAGTACCGCTCTGCTGCAGTCGAAGCCGTGCGCTCATTATCTGCTGATGTCGGCATTCCGCAGAAGCTGGAGGCTCTGAAAGAAGAAGATCTGGATTTTCTTGCGGAGTCTGCATATGCAGATGCATGCCGTCCGGGTAATCCTAAGGATACGAGTGTGGAGGATTTGAAGGAGCTGTTTCGGAGGCTGATGTAAAGCGGATGTGAAAAGCAGAGGAAGGAATAAAAGGATCATAATATAACAGTAAATTTTTCTGGAAACGGCGTAGCCTGCGTGTGTGGGCTATGCCGTTTCTATATTAAGGGCATTTTCCTGTGTTTCTATTAAAAATTTTTTTGATTCATAAGAGACCTTTTCCAATGTCTGTACATCTAATCTATGTAAATACAAAACATGCCGGCCGGCAGAAAGGATATTATGAAAAAGGAACAATTGGGACAGATCATCATTCGGTCTGAAGATATGCTGTACCATGTAGCTAAGACACTGCTTTATAATGATGCGGACTGCGCGGATGCGATACAAGAAGCAATCGTAAAAGCATTTGCAAACCTGCATACGCTCCGTCAGGATTCCTATGTCAAAACGTGGCTGGTCAGGATTTTAATTAACGAATGCTATGCGGTTATGCGCAGGGAAAAACGCGTTGTATCACTGGAGGATTATCAGCCGCAGGAGCAGGCGGCTGAGCCAAAGGACTATTCCGACCTGTATGAAGCGCTGGGGCAGCTGTCAAAGGAAAGCCGTCTGTGTGTGACGCTTTATTATCTGGAAGGATACAGTGTAAAAGAAACGGCAGAGCTTTTGGGCCTTTCCGAAAGTGCTGTTAAAAACAGGCTGTCAAGGGCCAGGGCGAGGCTTCGCAGCGAGCTGGAACAGGCAGTGACATAAACAGTCTGTGAGCTTTTATCAGGCCGGTGCAGAAATGGCCTGTAAGAAGGAGCAGGTATGTATGAGATGCATGGATATTGAGAAATAGGAACGGAGGAAGTTATGGGATTTGAAGATTTGAAATATGATTTTCCAAAAATGCCAGAGGAGATGAGGACTATGATCGAAAAAGAAGTAAACAGACAGGTAAAAATTGAGCAGCCGAAATTTACAAATAATAAAAAGACAGCAGGGAAGGTGCTTGCAGCCTCCGTGGCCGTTGTCATACTGCTGGGAACCACGACATTTGCAGGAGTCAGCATATACCGCCTGCAGAGCCGGCAGGTCGCAGAGCACGGCGTAAATGTCAAAATAGCAGATCACACAGATCAGGCATCCGGTACAGATGCAGTGTCTGCAGAGCCGGTAAAGCTTGAGGATATTCCAGATGTAACCATGAAAGTCGGCTACCTGCCGGATGGAATGGTGCAGACAGAGGAAGGAAAATACAGTTATGAAGAGGCGCTCAATAAAGGCGGTGTATCGATTTGTTTTTACCGGATGGATACAGGTGACGGACAGTTTGATATGCTGCATGAGGATGTGCTTTCGAGTGAGGATATTTCATTGAATGGAAATGAAGGCGTATATTTAGAATATCCGCAGCTGTATAAAGATGAGATCATGTTTAATCAGAGGATTTATGTGGCATTTACCGATGTGCATTATGTCATGGAAATGTATGCGGCCTCGGATGTGGAAAAAGAAGAAGCGCTTAAAATAGCTGAAAATATAACACTGCTGCCGGTAGAAGAGTCAGGCAGCATAGCCGGGGCAAAAGATCAGGGCCTGGTCAGGGCATGGAACTGGAGCGATTACTTGGAAAGCAAAAAAGAGCAGGATAAGCTGGAAGAATCAGATGACGAGGCACTGGCGGCAGCTTACAGCAGCACAGTCGCAAAAGAAGCTATGCAGCATACACATGCGGTCGGCGAAAGCTTCTCTGTAGAAAATAAAGCGGCAGGTGAAAATAAAGGACTTACGGCGAAAGTGTCGCGCGTGCAGGTGTCTGATGACCTGAGCCTTCTTGAACCGTCTCTTATTGATGAAGATTTGAAAAAGGAAACCGACGGAAACGGCAGGCTGCGTCCGGCAACGATTCAATATATAAAGGAAGGCGGCCTGGACGCTTTAAGCGAAGTCGTAAAATCGCGGGAAGTGGCTCAAAAGCTGGTTTATGTTACAGTGGAATATACAAATACTGGCAGCAGCGAGCTGAAAGCTGTACTGTTTGTGGGCAGCCTTGCAAGAATCGTAGAGGACGGCGCACAGATGCGGATGTCTTCTGGATGGAGCTACGAAGAACCTTCGGACGCTGATGAATGGACATATGCAGCAAACCGCGGCTTATCCAGTTTTTCTGATATGATGTATTATGACGTGCGCGGCGGGGAGAGAAATAACAACTATATCGCAGCCATTCAGCCGGGAGAAACAGCAGCTGTGCATATGGCGTGGATTGTGACGGAGGAAGAGCTGGACCGGCTGTATGTGAGTCTGGATACGTACGGCGGTGCAGGTGAATTTACAGATACGGCGCTGGATATGGGGTATGTGGATATCAGGCAGTAGGCTGAAATAATTATAGAGAATATGGTAAATCCTGTCGGGCTGAGTTTTGGCCTGACAGGATTTTGTGAGACAAAAGGGCTGAAATGCTTTTTTTCTGTAATAAAATATTGATTTATACACATAACTGAAATTGTATCTGCGCAGTTTTGGAGTTGGTTAGGAAGAATTCGAAATACTGGTCAGAGATGAAATATAAAATAATATAACCCTGAGTTGAGTATGGGGGGATATTTTAAGGAAGTCAAAGGAGCTCTTATAAAAAATTATCAATTATCCTCTACAAAAGTCAATGAGTATCTGTGATTCATTTGGAATGGAAATAGCAAATAAATCTAAATCATACTTGACTTTGGCAATGCATTGTTCTAACATTTTAAATAGGATCATCTACCTTGTATTTGTAATCGGATTGCGGCTTAGTGATCTGGCGGGAATGATGATTCTGTTTATTTTTTCGAAAAAAGTGGACGCCTGGATAAAAATGCATGGGCATCTGGCGTACATTATAGAAAAAGAACAGGAGCAGAAGAAATTATGTCCAAAGAAATCATGTATGAGCGCATTTACAAAGATCTGCTGACCAAGATTATGAAGCAGGAATATCTTCCGGGTGACAAGCTGCCTACAGAGAAGGAGCTGACCGATGAATACCATGTCAGCCGTATTACAGCAAAAAAGGCTATGGATATGCTGGCATATAAGGAATTTATTAAGCGTATCCCTGGCCGCGGCTCATATGTGAATAAATCTTCTGCCAGAATTAAAGAGGATGTTCTGGCAGAAGACAAAACCGCGCAGGAAATCATGGAACATAATTCTGGAAAGAAGCGTGTGATTCATGTGATCTTTGATATGTTCGGAGCAGATTTTGGAGTAGAGCTGCTGCGCGGCATCGAAGCAGCCTGCCGGAAACTGAAGCTGAGCATGATGTTCAGCTGTACGTATGCGGATATGGATGTAGAAAAGGATCTGATCATAGAGGCGCAGGAACACGAGGTGTCCGGCATTATACTGATGTGCGTGCAGAATGAGATGTATTCGAATATTGTGCTGCAGATGGTGCTGGACGGCTTTCCGCTGCTGCTGGTAGACCGGCATATGATCGGGCTTTCTGTGCCGTGCGTAAAGACGGACAATTATACGGCTGCACAGGAGCTGGCAGCTGTTTTGGTGGAAAGAGGACATAAAAGGATCTGCTTTCTGACGCATAAAGATATTAATACAACTACGATACAGGAGCGGTATAACGGCTTTTGTGAATATCTGCTGGAGCATGAGGGGGTCAGCAGCGTGTTTGCAAAGCTGAAAAATTATAATAAAGTGGTGGATGATAAAGGATCGATCTGTGAGGGCTATGATTATACAGAGCTGGAGCAGATTGTGGAAAATACGAAGCAGTGCAGTGCGTATCTTACGACGGAGTATCAGATCGCCGTACTGCTTGGGCAGGTACTGAAAAGTAAGCAGATGGAATCTGAAATTGTCACTTTTGACGGGGTTGAAAGCATTATAGATGCACAGTATGTCTCTGCGCAGATTAAGCAGGATGAATATGAAATAGGAAGGACAGCGGTACGGCTTCTTTATGATATTATTAATGGAAAGTCTGTGACAGGACATATTAATATTCCTCATAAGCTGATTGTCCATTAAAAAACTTACGTTTAACGGTGTATCGGCAGAAAAGGCTGCCGCATTGAGAACAGGCATATAAATAAAGCGTTTGTAAATAACGGCGCTGTATTTTGTGCCTGATTCTTAGTGCGGCAGCCTTTTTTTCGTGGCAGTAGAAATTTCGCGCAGCAGATGCTCTATTGTAAGCGGCCATAGAAAATATTGTGTAACGGACGCTCTATTGTTTGTAGTCATAGAAATATTGTGCAGCGGATGCTCTATTGTAAGCGGCCATAGAAATATTGTGTAACGGACGCTCTATTGTTTGTAGTCATAGAAATATTGTGTAGCGTGCTTTCCGCTGGTTGGATTTGATATACAAATGATATGTATGCATGTTCTAAAATAAGGCTTAAAAATTGGACGAAATGCACAAAAAAATAACGGAATTAATATTCATATTGACAAAATGTAATAGATGCTTTAAAATGATATTACAAAACAACGAAAATGATATATCTAAAAAGGAAATGATATATCAAAAACAAAAGGAGGATACCCCTATGAAAAAGAAATTGGTTTTGGCATTGTTAGTTTCAGCAATGGCAGCGAATCTGCTGGCAGGATGCGGTGACTCAGGCAGCGGTTCGGATGACAAGGACGGCGGCAGTTCAGATGACGGCAGCAGTTCGGATGACAAGGACGGCGGGGAAAGCGACAGCGGTGATAAGACGGTGCTTACGGTGACATGGCGTGATGAAGGAAAAGGCGAGTCGAGCCCGCTTTACAAATGGTTTGCAGAAGCTTATGAAACATATGAGGATAAAGACAAGATCGAGCTGGATTATCAGTATATTACTGCCTCGGAGGGTGATTATTTTGCGAAGGTAGCTTTGTCGCTGCAGGATGCCAGCACCGCGCCGGATATTGTCTGTGAAGATACGTTTTATGTGCCTTCCGATGTGGCAGCAGGCAATCTGACAAATCTGGATGAATATCTGTCTACCTGGGATGACTGGAGCAATTTTTATGACAATACAAAAGAGGCAGCTTCTATGGACGGCAGTGTGTACGGTATCCCATATTCCGGCGATACGCGCGGCATTATCTATAATAAGGAAGTGTTTGAACAGGCGGGGCTGCCGGCTGACTGGGCACCTGCAGACTGGCAGGACATTCTAGATGCCTGTAAACAGATCAAGGAAAAATGCCCGGATGTCATTCCGTTCTGGTGCAACAGCGGACAGGTCAGCGGTGAAGCAACCTCCATGCAGACTTACGAGGAGCTGCTTTACGGAACAGGCGAAGAGGTATATGAGGATGGCAAATTCGTAGTTTCTTCACAGGCAATTATGGATACATTGACGTTTATTGAAACTCTGTACAAAGAAGGCTATGCAACCGAAGACCTGATTTATGATACGGAGTCGAGCGACAATGTTGTACAGAACTATCTGCCAAAGGGCGAGGTAGCTATGATGTTAAACGGAAACTGGGTATTCAGCAACTATACGGAAAACGGCAGTGCTACATGGGAAGGATATGAGGATAAGATCGGATTTGTATGCATGCCTACACAGGACGGCTCTGGCCAGGGACATGTTACGATGTCAGGCGGCTGGGCACTTGCAATCCCAGAGCTTTCGGATGAAAAAGATGCAGCATGGGGATTTATTACCCACCTTATGAATTATGATAACTATAAGAAATGCGTGACTTACACCGGAAATCTTTCTACGAGGTCTGATATGGCCGAGGATGAAGATTATGCGGCTACCCCGTTTATGACAGAAGCAACCCAGTTCCTTGAGTATGCAAAATACAGGCCGCATACAGATGAATATACCAATGTATCTACATATATTCAGGCAATGGTAGAAAGTGTTGCAGCGCAGACGGCTACCCCGGAACAGGCTATGGAAAAGTATAAGACAGATGTAACGAATGCAGTCGGAGAGGATAAGGTTATTGAGAAATAACATGCCTATGTCTTATATGAAAAAGGGGGAATTGAGATGTCTGGTAAACAGCGGAAACCAAAAAGTAATTTTATAACTCAGTTAAAGCACTCCACATTTTTGATACCGGCGGTTATTCTTTTGGCAGGATTTTTCCTTGTTCCGATTATTATGACGTTTTATTATTCATTTACGAATCTGGCATTGTCAGGAGCGAATGCAAAAAACTTTCAAGTAGTCGGACTGAAAAATTATACGAGCATGTTTAAAGACACGACTGTATTTATCAGTATCAGAAATACGCTTGTGTTTCTGGCAGGGTCACTGATCGGGCAGCAGGTGATTGGATTTCTGATCGCGCTGTGCATGAAAGGGAAAAACAGTACGTTTCGAAGGATCGTCGGGCCGGTCTTTCTGGCAGGATGGATCATACCAGAAGTAGTAGTTGCGATCTGCTGTTCTACGTTTTTCGGACTGGATGGAACGATCAACCAGTTTCTGGCAGCAGTCGGACTGCCGACGATAAAATGGCTGCAGAAAATGCCGATGCTTACGATTGTGCTGGCGAATGTCTGGCACGGCACTGCATTTTCCATGATGAATTTTCAGTCCGCGCTGGACGGGGTATCGGCTGATATAGAAGAAGCTGCTACAATGGACGGGGCAAATTACTTCCAGACATTATTTCACATTATTATTCCGTGTATCCGCAGCACGATAGCGACCAATACGATGTTAAATACACTTTCAACATTGGGCGTATTCGGTCTTGTATACATGATGACGGGCGGAGGCCCGGGAACAAAGACTACGACAATCCCGATCTATATGTATAAGCAGGCATTTGTAAGCCAGCAGCTTGGATATGGTACTGCAATTGCAATGCTGCTGCTTGTAATAGGCATTATCCTGAGCGTGCTTTACGCAAGGATTGACAAGGATTAAGAGGGGAGGCGTTCGTATGTTCAATAAAAAATCAAAAAGGGCAGTACCATATATCATACTGGTCATACTGGCGGTTATTTTTGCACTGCCGCTGCTTTGGATTGTGTTTGCTGCGTTTGATAAAAACGCGGTTTCAAATTTTAAAATACCGACAGAATGGACGGTAGGAAATTTTGTAGAAGTACTTACCAATGAAAAGAACCAGCGTTCCTTTGCAAACGGAATATGGATTTCACTGGCGCAGTCTGTGATTGTGGTAGCTGTATCGATCTTTGCAGCGTATCCGCTTTCCAGATATGAACTGAAATATAAAAATATTTTTATGAACACGATTTTATTTATGACAGCTCTTCCGATGACAGCCGTTATGGTGCCGGTATATAAGATTTTCTTAAATGTAGGATTATTTAATACTATGACAGGGGTGATTTTATTTATGTCGGCTACGAGCCTTCCGTATGGGATCTGGCTGATGAAAAACTTCCTGGACGGCATACCGCTTGATCTGGACGAAGCGGCGCATGTGGATGGAGCCACAGTTTTTACCGTATTGTTTAAAATAATTGTGCCGTTAATTTTTCCGGGCATCTGTGTAGTGTTTATCTATACATTTTCCGGCAGCTGGGGTAATTTCTTTGTGCCGTATATCCTGCTGAATTCTGCAGACAAAGTACCGGCATCCGTTACCCTGTATCAGTTCTTTGGTTCCCATGGAACCGTTGTATACGGCCAGCTGGCAGCATTCTCTGCATTGTATGCAATGCCGGCACTGATTTTATATGTATTGTCACAAACATGGATGTCAAAAGGATTTAATCTGTCAGGAGCAGCAAAAGGCTGATCCATACTTTTTGAATATCTATACACTGCCGGATTCAGCTGTCGGCCCATATAAATCTATTTTTGATATGGACTGGCGGATTGAATCCGGTTTTTGAAACTATTAAATGAAAAATTAAGTAAACAGCAGCAAATGAAAGGGGATATTGCATATGCGTCAGCTAAGCAGACTGAATTCCGTACAGGAGTTCGTCAGCCAGATAAAAAAGGAACTGGAAAAAAGAGACCTGCCTGTGGGCGAATTGTTTGAGAGGTGCTTTAAAAGTACACTGGATACAACGGTACAGATGAAAGAAGATGGGTCGGTGTTTATTGTCACCGGCGATATTCCGGCTATGTGGCTGAGGGATTCTTCCTGCCAGGTAAAGCCGTACCTGTGCCTGGCAGGAAGAGAGCCGCAGATCGCAGATATGATTGCGGGCGTGATCCTAAGGCAGATCAGCTGTATATTGATCGATCCATACGCCAATGCGTTTAACGAAACAGCGAATGGAAACGGATGGCAGACCGACCTTACAAAAATGCACCCGCATATCTGGGAGAGGAAATATGAGATTGATTCTCTCTGCTTTCCGATGGAGCTTTCCTATCTGTACTGGAAAAATACGGGCAGGACAGATATTTTTACGGATGAATTCCTACAGGCAGCCAGGTCAATTGTCACGGTATTCCGCACGGAGCAGGACCACGAAAACAGCTCGGACTATTTATTTGAACGAAGGGACTGCATTTATACTGATACGCTGTCCAGAAACGGAAAGGGTGCGCTTGTAAAGCCGCATACCGGGCTGATCTGGTCAGGATTCAGGCCGAGCGATGATTCATGCGTATATGGATATCTGATACCTTCGAATATGTTTGCAGCTGTGATCTTAGAATATATTTCTCAGATTGCACGGGAAATTTATAAAGATTTTGAATTTGCAGAGGAAGCGGCTGCGTTTTCTAAGAGTGTGCGGGAAGCGGTCACGCAGCATGCGGTCATACCTATGGATGAAAAAAGGTTTGACAAGCCGTTTTATGCGTATGAAGTGGACGGATACGGCGAATATCTGATTATGGATGACGCAAATCTGCCGAGTCTGCTTGCAATGCCTCATTTCGGCTATTGTGATGCGGATGACGAGCTGTACTTAAATACGAAAGAAATGATGCTGGGCGAAGCAAATCCATATTATTTTAGTGGGAAATACGCAGCCGGCATTGGCAGTCCGCATACAAGGGAAGACTATGTATGGCATCTGTCCATGGGGGTCCAGGGGCTGACTGCTGCCGGGGATCAGGAAAAAAGGCATTATATCGAGTGCATGGCCGCTACGGACGGGGGCACAGGGTGGATGCATGAGAGCCTGCATGTAAATGACCCGGCAAAATTTACAAGGGAAAGCTTTTTATGGGCTAATGCGATTTTTGCAGAGCTGGTAATGGATTACTGCGGTTATAAAATTAAGAAATAATTTTTGTAGAAATTTTTCAAAAGAAGGTTTAAGGAATAAAATCAGCAGAGATAAGCTGAAAGAAGGTTTAAGGAATAAAATCAGCAGAAATAAGCCGGAAGAAGGTTTAAGGAAAAATCAGCAGAAATAAGCCGGAAGAAGGTTTAAGGAATAAAATCAGCTGAAAAAATCAAAAGAAATATATGAAATCAAACGAGAGGGGAAGAAGCCATGGTTTTATTAAAAGAACGGATCGGAAAGCTGATCGAATGTATCGGCGAATTGATCTACAGCGATCATTATCCGATCGAGGAATATCGTATGCTGCATACAACACGCAGGCTCTCGGATGAAGCCGGCGTGGATACAAGCGGATGGGAGCTTATGCACCGCAGGGATCTATGGGGCGGGCACCGTGAATTTTATTATTTTGAAACAAAGGTGACAGTTTTGCCGGAATGCGAAGGAAAGACGCTCGTATATGAGCTTCGTACAGGAAAAGAAGGCGAGTGGGATGCGCTGAATCCGCAGTTTCTTGTATATGTAAACGGCGTTCGAAAGCACGGACTGGATGTAAACCACAGGCAGGTGCTTTTGACAGAATGTGCCAGGGCAGGAGAGACATTCCGTATTTTATTATCGGCCTTCAGCGGGGACAACAATTTTTCGCTGCTGCTGGATTCAGAGTACCAGGTGCTGGAAAAGGACGTGGAGCAGTACTATTATGATCTTTTGGTGCCTTATGAGACTGCAAGGCTGCTCGCGCCTGACAGCATGGAGCATATAGATATTATTCAGAGCTTAAATACATCATTAAATCTGCTGGATCTGCGCAGGCCGTATTCGGAGCAGTTTTACAGCAGCTTAAAAAAGGCGCAGGCGTATATGACAGAAGAGTTTTACGGTAAAAAATGCGGAAAGTCGTCCGAAACGATCTGCTGTGTAGGGCACACGCATATTGACTGCGCATGGCTTTGGACGCTTGAGACGACGAAAGACAAGGCGGTAAGGAGCTTTTCGACAGTATTAAGCCTGATGGAACGCTATCCTGAGTTCCGCTTTATGTCTTCCCAGCCGCAGCTGTATGATTATGTAAAGAAGAATGCACCGGATGTGTATGCTAAGATCAAGGAACGCGTGGCTGAAGGGCGCTGGGAGCCGGAAGGCGGTACCTGGGTGGAGCCGGACTGCAATCTGGCAGGCGGGGAATCCCTTGTCCGGCAGTTTATGTACGGCCTGCGCTTTTTTGAAGAGGAATTTCACAAAAAGAACGAAATCTTGTGGCTGCCGGACGTATTTGGGTATTCCGCAGCCCTGCCGCAGATTATGCGAAAATGCGGCATAAAGTATTTTATGACTACCAAAATAAGCTGGAATGAATTTAATAAAATGCCGTATGATACGTTTTTGTGGGAAGGCATAGACGGGACAAAGGTTCTGACCCATTTTTCATCTTCAAGGGACTATGGCGCTGCGGCTGTCGAGGGAGGCACAGAGACAGAACACTTTACGACATACAATGCAATGCTGAACCCATCCATGGTAAAAGGCAACTGGCAGCGCTACAGCCAGAAAGAGCTGCATACAGAGTCGCTGCTTCTCTACGGATATGGGGACGGGGGAGGAGGCCCGACTGCATGGATGCTGGAAAATCAGCGCCGGATGGAAAAAGGCATTCCAGGATGCCCAAAAACAAAGCAGTCTCTGGCACAGGAATTTTTCCATAAGCTGGAAGAAGACGTAACGGGGAACCGTTTTCTGCCGAAATGGACAGGCGAACTGTATCTGGAATACCACCGCGGGACATATACCAGCATGGCGCGGAACAAGCGTTATAATCGAAAGGCAGAGTTTGCGTATGAAAATCTGGAGCTTTACGGCATAATGGGCAGGACGCTTTTAAACGAAGCGTATCCGGCAGAGACTTTAAAGGAAGGCTGGGAGGTAATCCTGCGCAACCAGTTTCACGATATTCTGCCGGGATCATCCATTTTTGAAGTATACGAAGATTCAAAGGCAGAGTATGAAAAAATCCTTGACGCTTCGGGCAGGGAGACAGCGAGGCTGTTACAGAATATCGCAGACCATGTCGCGGGCGAAAAACAGTCCCTGATTGTATTCAATCCAAACGATGCCGCTAACTGTGCACCGCTTTTTATACAAGATGAGCTGCTGTGCGGCTGCCCGGCAGCGGAAGGATTTAAAGAAGGATGCCCTGCATTGTCGGACGGCGGGCAGCTGTATCCTCTGCAGAAAGTAGAAAATGGATATGCCGCAGTCATTGGACATATACCGGGAAAGGGATATAAAAAATATCAGGTTGTTTCAGATGATGCAATAGCAGGCCGCCTAGATCTGTTACAGGCTGCAGGGATGATCAGGTCTGAACGTGAAGTGGAGACCCCATATTTTTCTGTAAAGCTGAATGAATCCGGCCAGTTTATAAGCATTTATGATAAGACGGCAGGCAGGGAGCTGATTCCTGCGGGCCAGACGGCAAACCGCCTGATGACCTATGAGGACAAGCCGCATAATTACGATGCCTGGGATATTAATAATTATTATACAGAAAAATCGTGGGAAATAAATGAGCTGAGCAGTATCAAGATCGTGGAAAACGGGCCGGTGCGTGCCTGCATACGCCTGCAGTATACCTATCTGGATTCCGTGCTGACACAGTATCTGTATTTTTACCACAGCCTTCGCTGCATTGATATCCAAAATGAAATTGACTGGAAGGAGCAGCAGGTGCTTCTGCGGGATGAGTTCCCGGTAGATATCCACACCGATGAAGCAACATTCGAGATCCAGTACGGCAATGTAAAACGCCCGACGCACAGTAACACGATGTGGGATTTTGCAAAGTTTGAGGTATGTGCGCACAAGTGGCTGGATGTCAGCGAGGACGGCTACGGCGTGAGCATTTTAAACGACTGCAAGTATGGGTGCAGCGTAAGGGACGGAGTGATCGGGCTTTCCATGCTCAAATCCGCAGTATATCCAAATCCGCAGGCAGATAAAGAGCATCATACGTTCTGGTATTCGATCTGTCCGCATGAAGGTGATTTCAGACAGGGCGGCATCGTACAGAAAGCCTACCTGTTTAATAATCCGCTGCGCGCGGTAAAAAAAGAACAGGAAGGAGGCAGTCTGCCGCAGGAATATTCTTGTGTCGGACTCGAGGCTGATCATGCAGCCATTGAGGTAGTAAAAGAAGCGGAAAGCGGCGGGGCAGTCGTAATCCGCCTGTATGAATACTGCAACCGCAGGGGCAGCATATGTGTCAACGTGGGCGAGCGTTATACACAGGCATGGGAGGCTGATTTGCTGGAGAATAAGACGCAGCGGCTTGATTTGGAAGATGGCAGGATTCATATTTATATAAAGCCGTATGAGATTAAAACGATTGTTGTCTGCTAGAGCGTGTTTGAAAAATCATTCCCGCGATCTGCACTCCCCACCTAGCGGAGAATTCATCCCAAATTTAATCAACATAGCCCGCTATGCCTCATAAATTTGGGATAAATTCTCCACTAAATGTGAAGCACATCTCACAGAAAGCATTTCTCAAACACGCTCTAGAGTGTGTCTGAAAATTATTCATCCCGGATTTAGTCAGCGCAGCCCGCTGCGATTTCTAAAACCGGGATGGATTTCATGTTCTTAATCAATGACCTTTTTCTGTGCCCATTTCCCGCTCAAAAACCGCATGGTAAATAAAATACCCCGTATGCTCCAGTCGGTAAACATCCCGATCCATACTGCAATCGGCCCAAACCCTTGAAAATGGATCAGGTAGCTGCATAAAAACACCCGGCACAGCCACATCGAGAGGGTGGAGACGATCATAGAAAACCTCACATCTCCGGCAGCACGCATGCCGTATACCGGAATAAACGAGAACATCCAGATCAAAGGCTTTACGATGGTAATGGCAGTCATCATTTCCAGGCACATTGCTGCACTTTCCGCCTCCATGCCGCTGAGCTGCATTACGGGTCTGGTAATGGCAAATACGAGAATGCAGCATACAATGATAAATATTTCTGACAGCGCAGACAGCTTTACGATATAGTATCTCGCTTCTTCATGCCGCCTGGCACCGATACATTGGCCTACGACGGTCATCATTCCGATCCCGATCCCAAATGCGGTGATGCCGCTGATATTTTCCAATATGGCTGTCATTGCCTGCGCTGCAATGGCAGCAGTGCCAAGCGTAGAGACGCTTGACTGGATCGCCAGCTTTCCAAACTGAAACATTCCATTTTCAATGCCGGAGGGAATCCCGATTTTTAATATAGATAAAATCAAAGGCAGGTTCGGCCGGATTTTAGAATAATGATTGATTACAATAGGCTGTTTCGGCCTGCGCAGGTAATAAAATAATACGGCAGCGCAGAATATCCTCGACAGCAGCGTAGAAAGTGCAGCGCCTTTTACGCCCATATGAAACAGAAAGATAAATACGGCATTTCCGGCTACGTTTATAACATTTGAGATCACAGAGACAATCATTGGAAAGCGGCTCTCACCGCCTGCCCGGTAAAATGATGATCCTGCGGTAAACAGCGCGATAAACGGAAAAGAAAATGCAGTGATCTGAAAATAGATGATGGAATCATGCATAACCTCTTTTTCTATTTCGCCAAAAATAACCTGCAGCAGCGGCCTGTGGAACAGAATGCAGGATATGGATATTGTTACCGAGATCACAAAGACAGCAAGCGTCACCTGCTCCGCTGCACGTCTGCTGCCCTTTGTATCGCCCCTGCCAAGATATTGGGAACAGATAATCGTGCCTCCTGCCGCAAGCGCTGCAAATACCTGGATCATCAGTACATTGATCGAATCTACCAGTGAAACGGCAGAAATAGCAGCACTGCCGATTTTTGTCACCATCATTGTATCAGCCATTCCCATAAAGGAATTTAAAAACTGCTCTATAATGACCGGAATTAAAAGCACAAACAGCGCATGGTTTGTGAACATGAGATTGGATTTGTCTATTTTTGATTTGTCGTACAGCTGGATGGGTTCTTTTGTATGCATGATGCGCAATCTCCTTTTATTTTAATGGCATATATTTCCTTTTTATTATTATATTGCAGAGGCGAAAAGTCAACTGAATAAATGATTTTTATTTTCTGTATAAAAAATGCTTTGCTTATATAATGATCAAAACACGCACGGTTAATTATATTAGGTTTCACAATTTAACCGCCCGCAGCACTTGCAAATCTCCCAGTCATCGTTTATAATCATTTGCATTGATTAATTATAGAACCGCATTGAAAGAAGGGAAACGTTATGGAACAAAAAATACCTTATAAAATTTATCTGGATGAGCAGGAGCTCCCAAAACAATGGTACAATGTACGCGCAGATATGAAGAAAAAGCCCGCACCTATTTTAAATCCGGCTACATTAAAACCGATTACAGAGGATGAACTGTCAGCTGTTTTCTGCAGGGAGCTGGCGAAACAGGAGCTGGATGACACAACGGCTTATTTTGACATTCCGGCAGAAATCCGGGATTTTTATAAAATGTACCGTCCTTCGCCGCTGGTAAGGGCATACTGCCTGGAAGAAAAGCTGGGGACGCCTGCACATATTTACTACAAATTTGAAGGAAACAATACATCCGGCAGCCATAAGCTGAACTCTGCCATTGCGCAGGCTTATTATGCAAAAAAGCAGGGATTAAAGGGAGTGACCACGGAGACAGGGGCCGGCCAGTGGGGAACCGCCCTTTCTATGGCCTGCGCCTATTTTGAGCTGGACTGCCAGGTGTACATGGTGAAATGCTCTTATGAGCAGAAACCGTTCCGCCGTGAGGTAATGCGTACGTACGGGGCAAAGGTTACGCCGTCGCCGTCTATGGATACACAGATCGGGCGCAGGATCAACGAAGAATTTCCGGGGACTACAGGAAGTCTTGGATGTGCCATTTCAGAAGCGGTAGAAGCAGCTGCGAGCCAGGAGGGATACCGCTATGTGCTTGGCTCTGTATTGGCGCAGGTACTGCTGCACCAGTCAATCATCGGCCTGGAGACAAAGGCGGCACTTGACAAATACGGCATAAAGGCAGATCTGATTATCGGATGTGCGGGCGGCGGCTCAAATCTGGGCGGATTAATTTCACCGTTTGCAGGGGAAATGCTGCGGGGAGAAGCGGATTATAAGATCATTGCAGTAGAACCGGCCTCCTGCCCGAGCATGACAAGAGGTACTTATGCATACGATTTCTGCGATACAGGCAAAGTATGCCCATTGTCAAAAATGTATACGCTGGGCAGCGGCTTTATCCCGTCCGCAAACCATGCAGGGGGCCTGCGTTACCATGGCATGAGCTCGATTGTATCCGAGCTGTTTGACCAGGGACTGCTTGAAGCAAGAAGCGTAGAGCAGACAGAAGTATTTAAGGCAGCAGAAACCTTTGCAAAGGTAGAAGGCATACTGCCGGCACCGGAAAGCAGCCATGCAATAAAAGCTGCAATTGACGAAGCAGTAAAATGCAGGGAAACGAATGAAGCAAAAAATATCGTATTCGGCCTTACCGGCACCGGCTATTTTGATATGGTTGCATATCAAAAATATAATGATGGAGAAATGCAGGATTATATTCCTACGGACGATGAGCTGGCAAAATCAATCGCACAGCTGCCGCAGGTGGATTTATAAAAACTATACTATCCATAGCCTCCTAGAGCGTGTTTGAAAAATCATTCCCGCGATCTGCACTCCCCACTTCAAGCTT
>CAJUHV010000010.1 GCA_910586445.1 uncultured Eubacterium sp. | reverse complement strand
GGGTACCAAGTGTGAAGCACATCTCACGGAAAGCATTTTTCAAACACGCTCTAGAGCGTGTTTGAAAAATCATTCCCGCGATCTGCACGCCGCACTTGGCGGAAGATTCATCCAGTTTCAGAATAAATTAAGGAGGATTATTGTAGAATGTATAACATAATGTCACCAAAAGCTGAAGAATTTATCAGCGACGAAGAAATACGCGAATGCTTGGAATATGCACAAAAAAATAAACACAACGAAGCCTTGATTGATGAAATTTTAAACAAGGCGCGGAAAATGCAGGGCATTTCGCACAAAGAAGCTATTGTGCTGCTGGACTGTGATTTGGAGGAAAAAAATCAGGAGATTTACAGACTCGCAGAGCAGATTAAGCAGGAATTTTATGGAAACCGGATTGTTATGTTCGCACCGCTTTATCTGTCCAATTACTGTATAAACGGCTGCGAATATTGTCCATATCATGCGAAGAATAAGCATATTACCAGAAAAAAACTGACACAGGAGGAGGTAAGGCGGGAAGTAATTGCCCTGCAGGATATGGGGCATAAACGGCTTGCATTAGAAGCCGGAGAAGATCCTGTCCACAATCCGCTGGAATATATACTGGAATGTATCCATACGATATACAGCATCAAGCATAAAAACGGTGCAATCCGCCGGGTGAATGTAAATATTGCTGCCACTACGGTCGATAACTATAGAAAGCTGAAAGAGGCAGGCATAGGTACTTATATTTTGTTTCAGGAGACTTATCATAAAGAACAGTATGAAAAGCTGCACCCGACCGGCCCGAAAAGTGATTATGCCTACCATACCGAAGCAATGGACCGTGCAATGGACGGCGGCATAGATGATGTGGGGCTTGGCGTGCTGTTTGGACTGAACAATTATCGGTATGATTTTACCGGAATTATAATGCACGCAGAGCACCTGGAGGCATATAAAGGAGTCGGCCCGCATACTATCAGCGTGCCGAGGGTGCGCCGTGCGGATGATATTGATCCCGACGTGTTTGACAACGGCATTTCGGATGAGATTTTTGAAAAGATTGTTGCATGCATAAGGATTGCCGTACCGTATACCGGAATGATTGTATCTACGAGAGAATCTGCAAAGACACGGGAAAAAGTGCTGCATCTGGGCATATCGCAGATCAGTGGTGGTTCCAGGACGAGCGTAGGCGGCTACTATGAGGAAGAACCGGAGGAGGATAATTCAGCGCAGTTTGATGTCAGTGACCGAAGGACGCTGGAGGAGGTCGTGCGCTGGCTGATGGATTTAGGTTATGTGCCTTCTTTCTGCACTGCCTGCTATCGTGCCGGACGTACAGGCGACCGGTTTATGGAGCTGTTAAAAAGCAGGCAGATCGTCAACTGCTGCCATCCGAATGCACTGATGACATTGAAAGAATTTTTGGAAGACTATGCTTCACCTGAGACAAAAGCGGTTGGAGAAAAGCTGATTGCCGAGGAGTTAAAAAATATTCCAAATGAGTCAGTGCGCCAAAGGGCGGAAGAATATATTGCAGACATTCATAAAGGAGAGAGGGATTTTCGTTTTTAATATGCTGTATATAATTATTATCATTAGTATTTTTTTATCGGAATGCTGTGTGAAAAGACATATGGACCGGGTGCGGACACTCAAAGAGCGGCGTCCGCTTGCAGGCGGCAGGATTATTTTAAAAAAATATTATAATACAGGAGCGGCAGGTAATCTGCTGAGCAGCCGTCCCGGGATTATGCTCTGCATACATGGGGCGGTTCTGGGCACTGTATCGGCAGCACTGTGCCATATGCTGCATAGACAGGAGACGGGCATTTTGAAGCTTGGACTGGCTTTTATGGCAGGCGGGGGATTGAGCAATCTGTACGACCGGCTGACAAAAGGCCATGTGGTAGATTATTTGAGCTTTGGCTTTGGGCCGAAGCGGTTTTGCAGGCTGGTATTTAATGCGGCAGATTTTTTTGTTTTTACTGGAGCAGTGTTATGTGCAGCACAGGTAATTGCAAAGAAAACGTTATCGCCACAGGGCGATTTGTAAAGGAGTATTGGAAAGGAAGGGGTGCCATGGCAGCACAAATGATAAATAAGGCAGAAAATCCGCTCGGCGTAAAGCCAGTCGGTACATTATTGGCGGAATTTGCGATACCGAGTATTATCGCAATGCTGGTCAGCGCGCTGTATAATATTGTGGATCAGTTTTTTATCGGGCATTATGTCGGTATGCTCGGCAATGCGGCGACGAACGTGGCATTCCCGCTGACGATAAGCTGTACGGCGATTTCGCTGATGTGCGGTATCGGCGGAGCAGCAAATTTTAATCTGAATATGGGCCGCGGAGACAGGGAAAAGGCGGCAAAATATGCAGGCAATGCGATCAGCATGTGTTTTGCAATCGGAATGGCACTCTGTATTATAACAAAAATATTTTTAAGGCCGATGATGGAGGCATTTGGAGCGACAGACCAGACATTGGCGTATTCACTGACGTATACAGGCATTACATCTTTTGGATTTCCGTTTCTGATTTTTACGACAGGCGGATCGAATCTGGTACGGGCAGACGGCAGTCCGCGTTTTTCGATGCTGTGTACGCTGATCGGGGCGATTGTAAATACGGTTCTGGATGCTGTGTTTATGAAGGTATTTTATCTGGGTATAGAAGGTGCGGCGTGGGCAACCGTAATCGGACAGGTTGTATCTGCGGTACTGGTAGCCTTGTACCTGACACGGTTTAAGACGGTGCAGCTTGGGAGGGAGTATTTAAAGCCGGCGGCCGCCTGCTGGGGAAATATTGCAAAGCTTGGAATGTCACCGTGTATCAACCAGCTTGCAATGATGGCAGTGCAGATTGTTTTAAATAATGTATTGACGTTTTATGGAAGTACGTCAAAATACGGCAGTGATATTCCGCTTGCCTGCGCAGGCATTATATCAAAAGTAGGCATGATATTTTTTTCCATAGTAATCGGCATTTCGCAGGGAATGCAGCCGATTGTAAGTTTTAACTATGGTGCGAAGCAGTATCAGCGCGTGCGGGAGGTGGTATGGAAATCCATTGCCTGTGCGACGGTTATTTCGATTATCGCATTTTTGTGCTTTCAGATTTTTCCAAGGCAGATTATCGGCCTGTTTGGACAGGAAAGCGAAGAATATTTTATATTTGCAGAAAGATATTTTAAAATATACTTATTTTTTACCTTTGCAAACCAGTTTCAGCCGATTGTAGCCAATATGTATACCTCGATCGGAAAGGCGGCGGCAGGCGCGCTGATGTCGCTGACCAGGCAGATTTTGTTTTTAATGCCGCTTTTAATTATCCTGCCAAAATTTTTCGGACTGGATGGAGCAATGTATGCGGCACCGGTTGCAGATTTTGTGGCGTTTCTTGTTGCCGGGGCAATGCTTCTTAAAGAATCACACCAGTTAAAAGTCTTACAGGCAGGCATCGAAGCAGAAGAGCATGGAGCAGCATAGGAATTTGTAAATTTGAGTTGAGAAATCTGACGCAACGTGGTATTTTATATATTAGGAGTATTTTTATTATGGAAATAGAAAAAGGGAAAAGGAAGAGGAAAAAGATATGAGCAAGAAACCTACGGTATTGATGATTTTGGACGGCTTTGGATTAAACGATACGCAGGAAGGAAATGCTGTCGTACAGGGAAATACACCTGTAATTGACAAATTAATGAAAGATTATCCATTTGTAAAAGGCTATGCCAGCGGGCTTGCAGTAGGGCTGCCGGACGGACAGATGGGAAATTCTGAGGTAGGGCATCTGAATATGGGTGCAGGCCGTATCGTATATCAGGAGCTTACCAGAATTACAAAAGAGATCGAAGACGGCGAATTCTTTAAAAATGAAGCACTGTTAGCAGCAGTAGATAACTGCAGGAAAAATAATTCAGACCTGCATTTGTTCGGCCTTTTATCTGACGGAGGCGTGCACAGCCATAATACGCACCTGTACGGCCTGTTAGAGCTTGCAAAACGCGAGGGCTTAAAGAATGTATATGTACACTGCTTTATGGACGGACGTGACACGGCACCGTCATCCGGCAAAGGTTTTGTACAGGCACTGGTGGATAAGATGGCAGAAATCGGTATCGGAGAGATTGCCACGATTTCGGGCAGATATTATGCCATGGACCGCGACAACCGCTGGGACAGAGTCGAAAAGGCATACCTTGCTCTGACAAAGGGAGAAGGAGTAAAAGCACAGGACCCGGTGGCGGCAATGCAGGCTTCTTATGACGATGACAAGACGGATGAATTTGTAATGCCTACCGTAATTGAAAAAGACGGTGCTCCGACAGCAGTTGTAAAAGATCAGGATTCCGTTATCTTTTTCAACTTTAGGCCGGACCGTGCGCGGGAGATTTCCAGGGTATTCTGCTGCGATGATTTTGACGGATTTGACCGCGGAGCCAGAAAACAGGTGAAATATGTATGCTTTACAGAATATGACGTGACGATTCCAAACAAAGAGATCGCGTTTAAAAAAGTGGAGCTGGACAATACATTTGGACAATTCCTTGCGGCAAACGGCAAGACACAGGCAAGAATTGCAGAAACAGAAAAATACGCACATGTGACATTTTTCTTTAACGGCGGTGTAGAAGAGCCGAACGAAGGAGAAGACCGGATTCTTGTAAATTCTCCAAAGGTTGCCACATACGACCTGCAGCCGGAGATGAGCGCACCTGCAGTATGCGACAAATTGTGCGAAGCAATCCGTTCGAAGAAATACGATGTGATTATCATAAATTTCGCAAATCCAGATATGGTAGGCCATACCGGAGTTATGGAGGCTGCAAAAAAAGCAGTAGAGGCAGTTGACCACTGCGTAGGCAGGGCAGTAGAGGCACTGTTAGAAGTAGACGGACAGATGTTTATCTGCGCTGACCACGGCAATGCAGAGCAGCTGGTTGACTATGAAACAGGTGTGCCGTTTACCGCGCATACAACCAATCCAGTGCCGTTTATTTTAGTAAATTATGATCCGGCCTATACGTTAAGGGAAGGCGGATGTCTGGCAGATATCGTGCCGACGATGATTGAGATGATGGGTATGGAAAAACCGGCAGAGATGACAGGAAAATCTCTGCTGACAGCGAAATAAACAATGGAGAATTTATCCTGATCGGGCAGTGCAGGCAGCATAGGCTTTTATCAGGATAAATTCTCTTTTTTTGCAGCAGCTATAAGTATAATCAAATTTTAATGGGGCACAGCTATGATTTATATTTTTACGGCAGCGTACTGCGAGGCAGAAATTTTTATAAAAAACTTCGGGCTGAAAAAGGTTATGGAATGTACCTGTTTCCAGCATTTTTATCAGGAAGAGGCAGGGCTTCGGCTTACGATCACCGGCATAGGGGAAATAGCAGCTTCGGCAGCTGTCAGCAGCATATGCACGAAATATAAGCCCAATACAGATGATTTTCTCCTGAATGCCGGAATCTGTGCAGGCATTGGAAAAAGGGAAGGAATTTTTCTCGTAAATAAGATTGTAGAGCAGGCGACAGGGATGACATTTTATCCTGATCTTTTATACCGGCATTTTTTTCAAGAAGCAGGCCTTATGACGGGGATGAGGCCGTGGACAGGATGTAAACAGGAAATAAACGTGCCGTGCATTTCTCTTTTTGATATGGAGGCGGCGGCAGTCTATCAGGCAGGCGCAAATTTTTTTGGCCCGCATCAGATGGCATTTATAAAAATGATATCGGACTGCGGTGAAGTTAAGGAAAATATCAGGCAGCATACAGGGCAGCTGATGGCAGCATATGGGCATGAGATCATAGGCTTTGTGCGGCAGCTGATGTGCATCCGGCAGGACGGCAGGCATGCAGGATATACGGATTCAGTGTTCGGACAGGGGAAACTGAGTTTTGCGAAAAAGCAGAAAAAGGACGGCATAAGTCCAGAGCGGAAAAGCTCAGACTTGGAAGAAAGTCAGGAAAAGGCATGGATCGATCAGGTATGCACAGATCTGCACTGTTCAAAGTCAATGGAAAATTCACTGAAACAGCATATACGGTATCTGTATCTGTCCGGCATGGACTACAAAGCCGTCATACAAAATATGTATGCGCAGGGCATGCTCCCATGCAGGGATAAAAGGGAAGGAAAGCGGTGTTTTGAAACATTTCGAAAATCATTATTTTAGTACATTTTTTTCACATATATACGTAGAAAATTCGATTATAAATCATCCGCGGACAAAGCGTATATTAGAGAAATATCCGGCGGCGTCCGTTATTGAAATCAGCCATTATAAGGATGTATTCTGCCGCAGGGGACAGAACTATCTGCTTCAGCACCAGTCGCAGAATCTGATTCTGGCACGCAAAGAAGGAAATCTTATTTATCAGGGAGCGCCTGTATGCCAGAGCTTTGGAAATGAATTTTTTTATTATGCTTCCTGTATCATGAACTGCATTTTTGACTGTGAATACTGTTATCTGAAAGGCATGTATCCATCCGCCAATATCGTAGTATTTGTAAATATTGAGGATATTTTTAACGAGCTGGAGAAGCTGCTGGCGGAGCATCCTGTTTATTTGTGCGTTTCCTATGATACAGACCTGCTGGCTCTTGAGCAGGCGGCAGGATATGCGAAAGAGTGGTGCAGATTTGCAGCAGGCTATGCAGACAGGCTGAATATAGAGATACGCACAAAATACGCAGGAAAGCAGTTTTTTATAGAGCAGGAGCCTCTGCCGGGCGTGATTTATGCATTTACACTGTCGCCGCAGAAAGTGATTGAGGCATATGAGCATGGTACGCCTTCACTGGCACAGCGGATCGACTGTGCGGCATGGGCAGTACGTCTGGGGCATCAGGTACGCCTGTGCTTTGATCCTATGATTTATTTAAAAGGATGGCAGGAATGCTATGCAGCAATGATGGATGAGGTTTTGTACAGAATAGATCTGGAGAAAATTGTGGATGTAAGCGTCGGGACATTCCGCATTTCCCAGGATTATTTAAAGAAGATGCGAAAGCAGGAGCCGGATTCCGTGGTCGCATGGTTTCCGTACCAGAATGATCAGGGATATTACCACTATCCTGACGAACTGATGGAGCGGATGGAGCGGCAGCTGGTCGGCCGCCTGAAGGAGAGGATTCCGATGGAAAAAATATTTTTATGGAGAGAATAAGCGGTAAATTGGAGCGGATAAAAAATGGAAAAAAGCATGGAAACAATAAATAAGGAAAAAGCAGCGGCAATTGTTACAGGAGCCTCATCGGGCATCGGTCTGGAAATCAGCAGGACACTGCACCGGCTTGGGTATGAAGTCTTTGGATTTGGGAGAGATTTTACGCAGAAGCAGCTCTGGGAAGAAGAGGGATATCATCCAATCACCTGCGACCTGCTCCATACCGAATCCATGTGCGGCTATGTCAGGCAGATTGCAGCGTGCAATAAAGTACAGGTGCTGGTAAATAATGCCGGAGTCGGATATTACGGGCTGCACGAGGAATTAAATCCCAAGAAAATACAGGAGCTGGTACGGACAAATCTGGAAGTGCCGATGATACTGACACAACAGCTGCTGCGTGACTTGAAAAAGCATGCGGGCTATATTATAAATATTGCCTCGGTGACGGCAAACGAATCAAACCCGCACGGCTGTGCTTATGGTGCCACAAAGGCAGGACTTGCCAGCTTTACACACAGCCTTTTTGACGAAGCACGTAAATACGGTGTAAAAGTATCAGCTGTTTATCCTGACATGACTAAGACAAATCTATACCGCAGCGCAGATTTTAGGGAAGGCGATGAGCCGTCATCTTATCTGCTGCCAAAAGAGGTGGCAGGGGCTGTAGAATTTATATTGAGCCAGCGAGATGGAGCAGTAGCAGCAGATCTTGTACTCAAGCCGCAGATCCATCGGATCAGGAAAGTCAAAAACAAAATATAAATCTCTGCAGATAATAGACAAAATAAAAAGTAAAATAAAAATGAAAGAGGTATAAAGCATGAAACTTTCGATTTTGGCACCAGGAGGGATTGCAAATCAAATAGCGCGGGCAGCAGTACAGCTGGAAGGAATTGAGTGCTATGCAGCAGCCTCCAGAAGCAGTGAGAGGGCAGAAGCATTTGCAGAAAAATGGGGATTTGAAAAGCATTATGGATCGTACGGCGAGCTGGCAGAAGATCCGCAGGCGGAGCTGGTATATGTAGCCTCTCCGCACTCACACCATTATCAGCATGCGAAGCTGTGTCTGGAGCATGGAAAACATGTTCTGCTGGAGAAGGCATTTACAGTCAATGCGGCGCAGGCAGAGGAATTGATTCAGATTGCAGGGAAAAAGGGGCTGCTGTTGGCAGAGGCGTTCTGGCCGCGGTATATGCCTAGCCGGAATATGATACAAAAGCTGCTCGCGCAGGGTGCGATCGGCGAGGTGCAGTCTGTAGAGGCAGACTTTGGCGCGCCCCTGTCTACAATCGAGAGGCTGCGCAGCCCTGAGCTGGCGGGCGGCGCACTGCTGGACCTTGGAGTTTATCCGATTAATTTTGCACTGCAGGTATTTCCGGGAAACATTGAAAAAATCCATTCCAGTGCAGTATTATCTCCAGAAGGCGTGGACTGGATGAACAGCATCACCCTGATTTTTGAAGGCAGCAAAATGGCTGTCCTGCATAGCAATATGCTGGCGCATATGAAAAATCATGGCACCATATACGGTGACAAAGGATATTTGGAAGTGGACAGCGTAAGTAATTGTACGAATATCCGCGTATACGAAGGGAACAAGATGACGTGCTATCAAGTGCCGGAACAGATCAATGGATATGAATATGAGATCCTTGCCTGCGCACGGGCGATTGAAGCCGGGCAGACAGAGTGTGCAGAAATGCCGCATAGTGAGACAGTACGTATGATGAGGATTCTGGATGAGGCCAGAAAAACATGGGGGATGCGGTTTCCATGTGAGTGAAAAGGAAAGAAGTTTTAGAAAAGGGCTTGACAATCATGCGTGGAGTGTAGTATTATAATACAAACAAATGTTCTGATCGGGAACAACTCTAAATTGTCAAAACGTGTCAAATGTTTTTTTATATATCAGCATGCTGCGGTCTATATATCGAAAATAAAAATGCTGGATAAATAGACCGCAGATGAATCATCATTTATAAAAATGCCACACCAATCCGATACACAATAAAAGTAACAGCCCATGCAACTGCCAGCTGGAACACAGTAACAAATCCGGTCCACCGCCAGCTCCCAGACTCTTTTTGTATTGTTGCAAGTGCAGCTGCGCAGGGAACATAAAGCAGGCAGAATACCATCAGGCAGAATGCGTTCAGCGCACCAAAGCCGATTCCTGACAGTACATCATAGAATTCTGCCATACCGGCACTGGAATTGGCATTTACGATGCCGAATAAAACAGCGCAGCTGGATACGACCACTTCTTTTGCCGAGATACCAGCTATCAGTGCCACTGCGATCTGCCAGAATCCGAGGCCGATCGGAGCAAAGACCGGAACCATCCACCTGCCGATAATAGCTCCAAATCCTGTAGTCATGTCGGCAGAATATCCATTAGGGCCAAAATTCAGCAGTACCCATATAATCAGTGTTGCGAGAAAAATAGTCGTACCGGCTTTTCCCAAATAATCCTTCACTTTATCCCATACATAAATACCTACAGTGCGAAGATCCGGCATTTTGTATTCCGGCAGCTCGATTAACAGATAATTGGCGCTCTCCTCGTGGTCAAGCAGGTGCAGTGCTACAGATACGGCGATAGCTACGGCAATGCCGATTAAATACATGGAATACGCAGCCAGCATGGCGTGTTTTCCAAAAAACATTTCTGCAAACAGTATGTATATAGTAAGTCTGGCATTGCAGCTCATAAAAGGCGTCACAAGCATGACCTTATAGCGGTCTCGTCTGCTTTCCAGAGCGCGTGAGGCCATAATTGCAGGAACCGTACAGCCGAATCCGAGCAGCATAGGGATAAATGCCTTGCCGGAAAGCCCGAGACGGCTCATAATACCTTCCATTACATAGGCGACGCGTGACATGTAGCCGCTGTCTTCCAAAAAGGCCAGTGCAAGAAACAGGATAAATATATTTGGCAGAAAGGTGACAATCGTACCTACACCGCCGATAATTCCGTCAATGACCAGCGACTGTAAGATCTCATTTGTATGGATGGCAGTAAGCCCCTGCTCTGTCATAGTGCACAGCCAGTCAATAGCTGTCTCGAAATAACCCTTGATCCAGTCACCGACAGTAAATGTAAGGAAAAATACGACTGCCATAATACCTAAAAAGATCGGTATGCCAAAAACCGGGTGGGTCAATGCACGGTCAGTACGTTCCGTAAGTGCATCCTGCTGCTGTTTGTGCAGCAGTACTTCATCTATGATTTCTTCGATAAAGTCATATTTTTCGTTGATAATTCTGGATTCATAATTTTTATTTCGTATGTCAGGCAGGTCAACCGGATATTTTTCAGTGACTTCGGTATCCTGCTCCAATAGCTTGATGGCATGCCACCGACTATTATTCAGGCCGGGATATTTTTCTGCCAGTGCGTGAATGATACGGTCTATATGATCCTCTATATCATCTGAGTAGACCATTGCATATTCCGAGTGATGATTGTGGATATGGTGTGCAGCCTGCTTGTGGTGGTGGATCAGGCTGTCCGGGTTGGTGCGGTCTTTGTGGTGTGCGGCAGCATGCAGCAGGGCATCCAGGCCGGTACGTTTTCTGGCTGATACGGGTATGACAGGGATTCCAAGCATTTCCGGCAGGCGGTGCATATCGATCTCCATCCCCCGTTTCTCTACGATGTCCATCATATTCAGTGCCAGTACAATCGGCTTGCCCAGTTCCAGAAGCTGCAGCGTCAGATAGAGGCTGCGTTCAAGGGCAGAGGCATCTGCTACATTGATTACGACATCTACCTCATCACTTAATATAAATTGTCTGGAAACCGTTTCTTCCATAGTATAAGAAGTCAGGCTGTATGTACCAGGCAGGTCAACCAGACGGATATTTAGATCATGGTCACGGATGGCACTTTCTACTTTTTCTACAGTTACACCAGGCCAGTTTGCAACTTTTAAGTTGGCACCAGTATACGCGTTGAATAAAGTCGTTTTTCCGCAGTTTGGATTTCCAATAAATCCGATTGTCAGATTCTCTTTCATGCTGTTTCATTCACTTCCTTTACGGTAATATTTTTCGTCATATGATAGCCTAATGCAAAGCGGGAACCACGCAGCTTGATAATCATGATTCCCTTTCCTTTGCGGTTTAGTACAGAAATTGTAGATTCTTTGGTCATGCCGAGAGACTGAAGCCGGCGTTCCATTTGAAATGGCAGGTTAATGCGCTCGACGGTACAGCTTTGGCCGATCTTTACATCTTTTAAAAGCACAGCAGGATACCTCCTTGTTTTATTGCCTTGCATGTTGAGTCTTTACTATTATACGTCGGCTTGTTTCATGTGTCTATCTAAATTCGCAATCATGAATGTTTTTCCATGATTTATTTATAGAGGGGACGGCTGCGGCATGAAGCAGAGTGCGATATTTTTATGGAAAAACAGGTGCTTGTGTGGTAGTATATAAAGATAAATAGCCAGGGTATTTCTATATGTTTCTAATAGAAAATGATCTATATGTAAACGTAATATCGAGGAATGAGGTGTAAAATTATGTCAGAGAAGGTCGTTTTAGGAAGTAATGGCATTAAAAGAGTTTTAAAAGGATTTTCACCGGTAGAATCTGTAGCAGAATATATTTGGAATGGGTACGATGCGAATGCTACAGAAGTTAAGATATGGGCTGAATCCAATGCAATGGGTGGGATTCACAAAGTTACAGTTATGGATAATGGCTGTGGGATTGATTATAAAACATTGGATAAAAAATTCAAACCATTTTATGAATCAAATAAAATGATATATAAAAATGAGAATAACAACAGTTCACTGCTTCATGGGAAAAATGGTATTGGAAGATTGACCTTCTTTACCTTTGCGCATGCTGCAAAATGGACGACTGTTTATAGAGATGGGGATCGTACATTTAAATATACAATAGTAATAACGGAAAAAGCACTAAATGATTATACGACAAGTATACCTGTAGAAATCGAGGATGGAACCACTGGTACGGTTGTAGAATTTGATGGGATAAAAGAGGAAATTTTACTAAGCAGTATCTTAGAGTTTATAAAAATAGATTTTGCATGGTTTATCGAACTGAATGCAAAAAGAAATATTAATCTTGTTTTCAATGGTGAACAATTAGATTATTCAAAAATATTAAAAGAACGTGAGCAGAAGAAATATAAATATAATGAGTATGAATTTGATGTTGTATTCTGCCGTTGGGAAAAGAAGCTGCATCAAGAATATTCAAAATATTACTATTTGAATCATGATGGGAAAGAAGTTTATAAAGAAAATACAACATTAAATAACAAAGGTGATGATTTTTATCATAGTGTTTATGTATGCAGCAGTCTGTTTAGTGATTTTTCCTTTTCAAAAACGAACGGGCAGTTAAGATTAGAAGCAGCAGGAAAGAATAGAGAAGATGAAGCATTTAAATATATAAAAAGAGAAATCGATAAATATATTAGGGAAAAACGAGATCCTTTTATACGAAAGAGTACGAAGAAGTTTCTGAATAAACTGGAAGATAAGGAGGCGTATCCAGAATATAATTTGAATAATCCAGTGGATAAATATAAGAAAGAATGCTTAGATGAGTTATTGGCAACAGTTTTTTATATTGAGCCCAGGCTGTTGGGAGGGCTAGATATTCGACAGCTTAAAGTAGTGGTTCGAATGTTTGGCATATTAATGGAGACTGGGGAAGTTGACAGTTTTGTTGAAATTATGGAAAACGTGATTGATATGACAACGGAAGAGAGGAATGAATTAGTAGATACTTTAAAATATACATCATTGGCTAAGATTAATAAGACCATACGATTATTAAAAGATAGAGCAAAAAGTGTCGCCAACTTAAAAAATCTAGTTTACAATGAAGATCTTAAAGCGGGTGAAATAAATGCAATACAGCCTTTTATGGAAAATAATTATTGGCTTCTAGGGGAAAAATATCACTTGGTTTCTGCCGAAGAACCAAGTTTTGAAGAGGCGTTGCGAAGATTTACGTATATATTAACTGGTGAGAAGAAAAAAAGAAGAGAAGTAAAGATAGACAGCGAGCATGCGAAAAAGCAGATGGATATTTTTGCAGTAAGACAAATGCCGGACGGGGAAATTAAAAGATGTATAGTGGTTGAATTGAAACATCCAAAGGTCATTCTCTCCATGAAAGAATTAGATCAGGTTAAAACTTATATGGGTACAATTGTTGAGGAACCCAATTTTAAAGCAGGCAATATTGAATGGGAGTTTTATTTAATAGGTAATAAATATAATGATTATATTAAGAGGGAGATTGCCAATGGGAGAAGCCATGGAGAAAAGTCATTAGTCTATTATGTAGATAATTGTAAAATATATGTTAAAACATGGAGAGAAATTTTTACAGAGTTTGAAATTAATTATGATTTTCTGTACAGCAGGCTGCAATTACAGCAGGAACAAATTATTGCAGGTGCAGGAAAAACTAGAAAAGAAATATTGCGCCAGGAACAGCTTAGTTCTGCTAAAATGCCAGATGAATTTGTATTAGATTAAGCAGTTTAAAATTGGGGTTTATATCTGCCTGGAAGGATAAAAAACATGAAATTTATACATATCTCAGATCTGCACATCGGAAAGCGGGTCAACGAATTTTCAATGATTGAAGACCAAAAGTACATATTAAACCGTATTTTGGAAATTGCGGACGGAGAGCAGGCGCAGGGCGTGCTGATTGCAGGTGACATTTATGACAAGCCGGTGCCGTCTGCAGAGGCAGTTCAGCTGTTTGACTGGTTTCTTACGGAACTGGCAGAACGCAGCAAAAAGGTATTTATCGTAAGCGGCAACCATGACAGTGCGGAGCGCATTGCATTTGGCGCACAGCTTATGAGCGGAAGGGGCGTATATGTATCCCCGGTGTATGACGGCAGTGCTGCAAAAATAACGCTGCATGATGAATACGGGGATCTGAATGTCTATCTGCTGCCTTTTATAAAACCGGCACATGTACGACATGCACTGGAGCACGAACGGGATATCCAGAGGCTGGAAAGCTGCCAGGATGCAGTTAAGCTGGCGGTAGAGCGCATGGGCACAGACAGCAGCATGCGTAATATACTGGTAGCGCACCAGTTTGTGACAGGGGCAGGAAGATGTGATTCTGAAACGGTAGCAGTCGGCGGCCTTGATCAGGTAGAGGCAGATATTTTTGACGCATTTGACTATGCAGCGCTGGGGCATATACACAGTCCGCAGTCGATAAAACGGGATACGGTACGTTATTGCGGGACACCGTTAAAATATTCGTTTTCGGAGGCTGAACAGGAAAAGTCAGTCACTATTGTGGAATTAAAGGAAAAGGGGAGCATAGATCAATATACAGTACCGCTGCTGCCTCTGCATGATATGAGAAAAATTCGCGGAACCTATCTGGAAGTTACTGCAAAGTCGTTTTATCAGGATATGGATGCAGAGGATTATGTTCAGATTACTTTGACCGATGAGGAAGATGTGCCCGATGGACTTTTAAAGCTGCGGGTTATTTATCCCAATCTGATGCAGCTGCTATATGATAACAGCCGTACAAGGCAGAGCAGGCAGATTGATGCGGTGCAGGATATAGAACAGAAATCTGAGATGGAGCTGTTTGGAGAGTTTTATGAGCTTCAAAATAATCAGCCGATGAGCGCAGAGCAGGCAGAATTTTTAAAGAAATTAGCAGATAATATTTTTAAGTATTAAGAAGGCCTGCTCGATTTAAATTAAAGTGAAAATTTTGTGCAGAGTTATCTTGTTTGTAGTATAAAAGGATCAGGAGATTAATATGAAGCCAGTGAAGCTGACAATCAGCGCTTTCGGCCCGTACGCAGACTATACGGAAATTGATTTTGAACGTCTGGGAGGCCAGGGGCTGTATTTGATTACCGGAGATACCGGAGCGGGAAAGACAACGATTTTTGATGCAATTGCATTTGCATTATATGGAGAAGCCAGCGGCGATGTGCGCAGGGCAGAGATGTTTCGCAGTAAGTATGCTGCCGATGATGTGCCGACATATGTAGAATTTATATTTGATTATCGTGGAAAACGCTATACTGTAAAAAGAAACCCGGAATATATGCGTCCGAAGGGCAGGGGCAGCGGTTTTACAATGCAGCGTGCAGAAGCCGAGCTGTTATACCCGGATGACAGGGAGCCTGTTACGAAATCGAAGGAGGTCACAAAGGCAGTTGCTGAGCTGATCGGTTTGGACCGCAGGCAGTTTTCGCAGATTGCCATGATTGCGCAGGGGGATTTTCAGAAACTGCTTCTGGCAGGCACAGAGGAACGCAGCGGCATTTTCCGGCAGATATTTAAGACGGGCTTTTATCAAAAGCTGCAGGAGCAGTTAAAGTCAGAAGTAAAACAGCAGGGGAATTTATATGCGGAATTAAGTCGCAGCATCAATCAATATATGGATGGCATAGTCTGCGAGCAGGATACACCTCTGGAAGAGAAATTGAGCCGGCTTAAAAAGGAAAAGTTTGACGGCAGGGTTGGCGAGGGTATGGAGCTGCTTGCACAACTGTGCATGGAGGAAGAAACGGCGCTGCGGGAGCTGGATTCACAGATTACTCAATTAGACCAAAGGATTGAAAAAGACAGCCGGCTGCTCGGAAGCCTGCATAAAATAAAAGAACAAAAAGAAGAGCTGGCGGAGCAGGAACAAGTATTAGAAGGGCTGCGTCCGGCATTTGAATTGGCTGAAACACAGTATCAAAAGGCTGAGGCCGAGGCGCAGCAATGTACTGGACTGGCACTTCAAATCAAAGCCCAGCAGGATAATCTGGAGCTGTTTGACAGTCTGCAGCTGGAAATGGACAAACAGCAGGCGGGTAGGCGGAGGATGGAAGATGGCTCGGTGCATAAGAAGCAGTTGGAGCAGCAGAGGGAAAGCCTGCAGAATACCCTTTTGGAAGATACGAAAAACTGTCAGGATCTGGCGTCTGTCGGCGAAGAAAGGGAGCATTTAGAAAATAAAAAGGAAAATGTGAACCACTTGAAAAACAGCCTGCTGCAGCAGAAAAACGGATGGGAGCAGGAATTGGAAAAAATGGAGGCTGCGCAGGAGGATCTAAGGCAGGAAAAGGCAAAAGAAAAGGATGTTTTAGATCAGATCGAAAATACCAAGCCGAAGATCGAAGCACTCACAGGCCGTGACGCAATGCTGCATGAAGTGCAGCAGCTCTATCAAAAGCTGGCGGAGCAGGGAAAGGTCTTAAATGAAGAGTACGAGCAGCAGAATTTAGGCAGAAAAAAAACAAAACAGATCTTAGATCGGCTGAAGATCTGGAACGACCAGGCAGATAAACTAAGGGAAGAGGAAGAACAGAGAAAAAAAGAACAGCTGAATCTGAAAGAAGCCAGACAAACTGCCGTGCACTGGCAGCATCAGGTGAAAGAAGCCTTTGAAGCGCTGGATGCTTTTCAAAAGCAGTCTGAGTCATTGAAAGAAACGGAACGAACTGCCAGACAGCGGCAGGCAGAGTATGAGCGTATATCCAGGCAGGTGCAGGAGCAGCAGAACAGGCAGTATGCACGGAAAAATGAATATGAAAAAATAAAGGAGATCGATGCCCATATTTTAAGGCTGGACCGCGCGCAGCAGGAACTGGCAGATCAAAAGCAGATGACAGCTGATCTGCAGCGGCAGATCAGCATGCTTAAAAAGCGGCAGGATGAGCTTAAATGTGCCCAGAACGAATATGCACAGGCGGCATTGGAAAAAGAGCGCATCGGATCAGAGTATCGTGCAAAAGAGCAGCAGTTTCTGGGGGCACAGGCAGGTCTTCTGGCACGCAGCTTAAAAGAAGGACAGGAATGTCCGGTATGCGGTTCCAAACATCATCCGTCACCTGCCGGCATGCCGCAGACAGTACCGGGAAAAGAAGAGCTGGAAAAGGAAAAGGCCAAGCTGTCCCAGGCAGAAACAAAAGCGGGGCAGCTGAGTGCCAAAGCGGGACATATTCTGGAGAGAATTTTAGAGCAGTGCGAGATTGTGGATAAAACGGCAGGACAGGTGCTTGGAGAAACGTGGACAGAACGCACTCGGGATAATCAGGATGAGAATCCGGGCGGATCACCAGACATGCAGGCGCTGCCTATATTCAGTGACGCTGAAATTAATATGCTGACAGAGCAGCTTTGTTATGTCCGGCAGTTCAATAATAAGGAAGAAAAGCACCTTGCAGAAGAGATAAAACAGGCCGAAACTCAAAGGAACAGGAAAGAGGCACTGGAACGCGAGATTGAATCCGGCGAAGCAGCACAGGCAGATCTTAACGATCAGCTGCAGAATAAAAGTCGGGACTCTGCGGCTGCAAAAGGACAGCTGGATGAAAAGCGAAGACAGTGGGAACATCTGGTCTGGCAGCTGCAGTTTCCAGATCAGGCTGAAAAAGATGCTGAAAAGGATATAGAAGCGATGCAGGCGTATTTACAGCAGAAACTGCGACAGTGCCAGAAACAATACGAGCAGGCGTCAGCAGATGAAAAACGGCTTGAGACGTTAGAATACGAAGCGGAACGAAACGAAATTAAAAGGCAGGAATTAAAGAGGCAGATCGATGACTGCCAGACGCAGGCGGCGGGCTTTGATGGGCAGGCGGCAATACTGGACAATCAAATCGAAAAGGATCTGGGCAGGGCGGCAGCAATATTAAATCATAACCGGCTTCAAAATGAGCTTGCTTTTGACGTTGAAACACTCATAGAAAAGAGTGCCGCAAGTGAATCTGATCAGCATCTTGAGCCGTTTTGGAGGCCGTATTTATCGGACATTTTGTTATCTGTAGATCAAGGCTGTAAAAAGCTGTCTGATGATATACTAGTGATTCAGCAGGAGATGGAAAAGAAAAAACAGCTGGAAACACATAAAGAGCAGTTGGAAGAAGAACTGGAAACATGCCGCAGCAGGATCGGGAATCTGGAAAAAGGTCTGGAAGGAATCCGAAACCGGAAGTCTGAAAAGGAGCGGCAGATGTATGACAGCTGCTTGAAGATACCGCTGCCATACGAGCAGGTTATTAGTGCGAAACAAGATCCTGTACAGGAAGGACGAAGTGCTGGAGAAAAAGAAAATCTTTTACCGGGAGGACGAAGCGGTGGAGAAAAAGAAAAGCTTATGCAGGGACGGCTGAATATTGCAGAAAAAGAAAATCTTCCGCAGGGAGCAGTAGAGACTGAATTGTCAAGTGTGTATTCTAAGGCGGCAGATGTGCCGCAGCAGATCTGGCAGCTGTCTATGGATTATACGCAAAAAGGACTGGAAGAACAGCTGCATTTTCTGGAAATAGAACTGCAGAAGAACTGCAGCAGACATTTAAAAAAGAAAGAATTAGAAAAGAACATTCGTGAAAATGAAGCTAAGGTGCACAGACTGACACAGGATATTCAAAATGCAGAAGTTGAGCTGACAAGGCTGCAGGCAGAGCACAGTGCCCGCGCTGAAAAGATAGACAGTCTGGAAACAAAGCTGGGAACGCAGAAAAAGGCGGATACAGAACAAAATATTAAAATGCTTGTCAGTACAAAAACGAAGCTGGAGCAGGCATTAAAAGCTGCAAAAGATCATGCGGCTGAATGCCGGGTAAAACAGGAACGGCTTACTGCGACTATCGAAACAATGAAAAGAACGATACAAAGAACAATAAAAAATATTTCATTAGGAATTTTGAATGAAAATGAAGCGGATCTTGGCAGGCAGGCAGCTGCGGATGAAGCGGATCTAATCAGTGAAGAAGCAGTGGCTGAAAGAATAAAGCAGTTTCAGCAGAAAAAAAAGGCATTAGGTATAAAGAGAGACCAGAAAAACAGTGCATATAGCACAAACCAGAATATCTGCCGGAAAGTGAAAATGCAGCAGGAAGATATCGCAGTAGTAGAAAAGAAATATGTCTGGATGAAGGCCCTTTCTGATACTGCAAACGGCACACTGAATGGTAAACAGAAAATCGAATTGGAAACATATATTCAGATGACGTATTTTGACCGTATAATAAGACGTGCCAATCTGAGGCTGATGAAAATGAGCAGCGGACAGTATGAACTGAAACGGGAAGAGGAAGGCGGAAACCGTAAGGAAAAAGCGGGGCTGGAGCTGTGTGTGACGGACCATTATAACGCGACACAGCGCAGCGTGAAAACACTATCCGGCGGAGAATCATTTCAGGCAGCGTTATCTTTAGCACTGGGACTTTCAGATGAGATTCAGTCTTATGCGGGAGGCATACAGATGGACTGCATGTTTGTAGATGAAGGCTTTGGTTCTCTGGATGAAGAAGCACTGCAGCAGGCGATGCAGGCACTTGTTCGCCTTACAGAAGGAAAACGCCTTGTAGGTATAATATCTCATGTATCAGAGCTGAAGGATCAGATTGAACGAAAGATTGTAGTTACAAAGTGCAGGAGAAAAGACGGCATCACCAGCTGCGTGGAAATAGAATAACGGCGTATGGGAAAATTCAATAATAATTCTTTACAGCACAGTGTAAAAGAAGCTATAATAAAGAAAGTCTGTGCAAACAGGAAATAGAAGATTACGAATAGGAGGAAAATGCTATGCAGACAGTTACGCTGGGGACAACAGGGATTACAGTGAATAAAAATGGCTTTGGTGCATTGCCGATACAGAGAATTTCGCAGAGTGAAGCAGTAAGATTGGTAAGAAAAGCATATGATGCAGGGATCACATATTTTGATACGGCAAGATGGTATACAGACAGCGAAGAAAAGCTGGGCGAAGCCTTTGACGGAATGCGGGAAAAGGTGTATATAGCTACAAAGACCGGGGCAGAGACAGTCGAAGCATTCTGGCAGGATTTAGAGACATCCTTAAAAAACCTGCGCACAGATTATATTGATCTCTATCAGTTTCACAATCCGGCTTTCTGCCCAAAACCAGAAGATGGCACCGGCTTATACGAAGCAATGCAGGCAGCAAAGGAACAGGGAAAGATCCGGCATATTGGAATTACAAACCATAGGCTGGCAGTGGCGCAGGAGGCAGCAGCATCCGGGCTGTATGAGACACTGCAGTTTCCGTTCAGTTATTTAAGCGGCCGGCAGGAGCTTAACTTAGTTAAGCAGTGCGAGGAAGCAGGGGTGGGCTTTGTGGCAATGAAAGCATTATCGGGCGGTTTGATTACAAATTCTGCTGCGGCATATGCTTTTTTGGCACAGTATGAAAATGTGCTGCCGATCTGGGGAGTACAGCGCGAACAGGAGCTGGATGAGTTTATCTCATATATTGAACAGCCGCCTGTTATGACTAAGGAGCTGGAGGAACTGATCTGCCATGACAAGGAGGAGCTGAGCGGAGAATTCTGCAGGGGATGCGGCTACTGTATGCCTTGTCCGGCAGGCATTGAGATTCATACATGCGCGAGAATGTCACTGCTGATCCGCCGCTCGCCATCTGAGGCACAGCTGACACCGCAGGCACAGGATATGATGAAAAAAATAGAAAACTGCCTGCACTGCGGCCAGTGTAAAGGCAAATGCCCATACGAACTGGATACGCCGGCGTTGTTGGAAAGAAATTATGAGGATTATAAACGGATACTGGCAGGGGAAATACGTGTGAATTAAGCAGCAATGACAGGCTGCTAAAATTATATGTCAATATAATAATAAAATAATACAGCCATGCAGAAAGCCTGTTATGCAGGGCTGAAATCGAAGGGAGTTCGTTATGAATCAGGAAAAAGGAAGAAACTCATTTTCGGGATCGATTGGATTCGTGCTGGCAGCAGCCGGCAGTGCAGTTGGTCTGGGCAACATATGGAGGTTTCCATATCTGGCTGCGAAAGACGGCGGAGGACTGTATCTGGTATTGTATCTGGTTCTGGCACTGACATTTGGATTTACGCTTTTGACAACAGAAGTAGCAATCGGCAGAAAGACAAAACAGAGTCCTTTGACGGCATACAAAAAAATACATGAGAAATGGAAGTTTCTAGGTGTATTTGCATGTCTTGTTCCAGTAATTATTATGCCGTATTACTGTGTAATCGGCGGATGGGTAGTCAAATATTTTATCGCTTATCTGACCGGAGAGGGTGCAGCAGCGGCGCAGGACGGATATTTTACCGATTTTATAACAAGTGATGTGCAGCCGCTGATTCTGCTGATGGTATTCTTATTTGCGGTAGCGTTTATCGTTTTCCGCGGGGTCAATAAAGGAATTGAGTCGTCTTCAAAAATTATTATGCCGGTACTGCTGGTGTTAGTAGTCGGTATTGCGGTCTTTTCACTTACCATTCATCATACAGACGAAACAGGAGCTGTCCGTAATGGGATGGAGGGATTGAAGATTTATATTGTGCCGGATTTAAGCGGACTGACTGTGAAAGGATTTTTTACAGTGCTGATGGATGCAATGGGGCAGCTGTTTTTCAGCCTGAGCGTGGCAATGGGCATTATGATTGCATATGGTTCTTATGTAAGGGATGATGCCAATCTGGTAAAATCGATCAATCAGATCGAATTATTTGATACATTTGTTGCTTTTTTAGCAGGTGTAATGATCATTCCGGCTGTTTATACATTTATGGGCAGGGAAGGGATGGAGGCATCCGGGCCGAGCCTGATGTTTGTATCACTGCCGAAGGTCTTTTCCGCAATGGGCGGCATTGGAAATATAATCGGATGCCTGTTTTTTGCCATGGTGCTGTTTGCGGCACTGACAAGCGCAGTATCTGTTATGGAAGCTGTTGTAGCCAGTTTTATGGACCAGTTTCATATATCAAGGGTGAAAGCGGCAGCGATAGAGACTGTCATTGCGCTGGCAGGCGGCGTTCTCGTATGCCTTGGGTATAATAGGCTGTATTTTGATATTGTGCTGCCAAACGGCGCTCATGCCCAGATTCTGGATATTATGGATTATATCAGCAATAATGCACTTATGCCGATTGTTGCAATAGGCACATGTATTCTGATCGGCTGGATTGTAAAACCAAAACTGATTATCGACGAGGTAGAAAAAACCGGCTGCAGGTTTGGCAGAAAACAGCTGTACGTGGTTATGATCCGGTATATTGCACCGGTACTGCTTGTAATTTTGTTCTTAAAATCGGTTGGTGTTTTAAATGTCATATAAGCAGCATTCATTATTTTAAAGTACTCTTTTATTCATGAGGCATATTCCTTATGGTATAATTTATGACTTTGGAGTCAATTTTCCGGTACTCCATCCGGCCAGAAATTGTACTAACAGTGCCGGATATTTTGTCAGTCTGCAAGGCGGAGGAAGGAGGCGATGCGCGGGCATCGTTGACTAACGATTTCATATCCGCTGGGTACAACGCAGCAGATGGCAAAATAGACGGTGTTGAAAGTGCAGTTACTGGCCGGATGGAGTACTAGAGTGTGTCAGAAAATGCTTTCTGCGGGATGGACTACACACTTATTACATATAGGGCATGATATGGAGAATTTATCCCCAACTTTATGAGGCATACCCATGGGGCATGATTAGCGGGCTATGTTGATTAAATTTGGGGTGAATTATCCGCAAAGTGGGGAGTGCAGATCACGGGAATGATTTTTCAAACACGCTTTAGTATTACAAAAAAAGAATGAGGTGATCGTATGCTGCCGACAAGGGAACAGGCAGAAAATCTTTTAAAAGAAGCAGAAAAGTGCAATCCGGGACAATGGGGCAATCACAGCCGTACCGCTGCCCATTGTGCAGAAAAGATCGCACAGGCATGCGGAGATCTGGATGCGGACAAGGCATATATACTGGGCCTGCTGCATGATATTGGCAGAAAATTTGGAGTCAGGCATCTGGGACATGTATCAGATGGATATTCGTATATGATGTCTCTGGGGTATGATGAAGTGGCAAAAATATGCCTGACCCATTCCTTTCACCATCAGACAGTAGATGAATACATAGGAAAATTTGATACTTCTGATGAAGAGCTGAAATTGATTCAAAATGCATTAAAAACAGTTTCCATGGATGAATACGACAGGCTGATTCAACTGTGCGATGCAGTCGCAGGAGCAGAAGGCGTGATGTATATAGAAGAACGCATGGGAGATATTAAAAGCCGGTATGGATCTTATCCACAGGAAAAATGGAATGCTAATTTGGAGCTTAAAAAACACTTCGAACGGAAGGCCGGCAGGGACATCTACAGCATAGTAGAAAAAGACCCGTTTTCCTTTCGTTAAAACAAAAGGCGTGCTTATGCCAAAGATCCACTAAAAGAACTGACTTTGCTAATACGAAACATAAAAAGCAGTCCATGCTTCGCTAAATCATGTATTGACAAAACAAGGCAGAGGCTTTAGAATGAAAGTAAACACTTGCATAGAGGATGATACAAATGGATGAGACGAGCCAAAAAATTATAGACGCTGCAATGGTCCTGATCCGGGACAAAGGTTATGCTGCAACAACTACAAAAGATATTGCTAGAGAAGCCGGTGTAAACGAGTGTACGCTGTTTCGTAAATTTGAAAATAAAAAAGAGATTATATTAAGCGGTGTAGAGCAGGAAAAATGGCGTGGAAATATGATGCCGGATGTATTCCAAAATGTAAAGTGGGATCTTAGGGCTGATTTGGAGATGTTTATGACAGAATATATGAACCGCATGACGCCTGATTTTGTTAAGCTTTCGATTGGTCTGCGTGCACCGCAGATTTATGAGGAAACAGAGCCTTTTATTAGAAAAGTACCAGAAGCTTTTTTGTCTTCACTTACTGAATATTTGAAAGAGATGGAAGAGAGAGGAAAACTGCCGAAGCAGGATTATGAATGCTTTGCCATGACTGTTTTTGCAAGCACATTTGGATTTACTTTTTTAAATGCTTCATTTGGATCACAGTTTGCAGGCATGGGAAAAGATGTTTACATTGAACAGACGGTTGAAGCGTTGATGAGCGGAATTGTAAATTCTGGATTTAAAAAGAATGGATAGTATTGAAATAAATGAAACAAAAAGAAGGAAAGAAACGGTACGGAAAGCCGTATCGCTTTTTTTTGAAGCAAAAGCAAGCAAGTACATGCATACAATTTAGGAGGACGAAAACCATGCAGATTACAGGTGCTGAATTATTTTTAAAAGCATTACGGTATGAGCAGGCAGATCTTTTATTTGCTTATCCCGGAGGTCAGGTGATTGATTTATTTAATGTACTTTATGACGCACCGGATATCAAAGTCATACTTCCGCGGCATGAACAGGGCCTGATTCACGCGGCGGATGGTTATGCACGTTCAACAAGGAGAACAGGCGTATGTCTCGTGACAAGCGGGCCGGGTGCTGCTAATTTAGTTACAGGCATTGCAACAGCCAACTATGACAGTGTTCCTTTAGTATGCTTTACCGGACAGGTACCGACAAAAATGATAGGAAATCATTCATTTCAAGAAGCAGATATACATGCAGATGAAATACCTGCAGCGCTGACTATGGCAAAAAACGTGCGAAAATGTCCTGTAGTGATTGAATTTATGATTGGAAGGGAAGAAAATGTATTTCCAATCGCCGCACTAGAGCATGTTTGAAAAATCATTCCTGTGATCTGCACTCCCCACTTTGCGGATAATTTATCCCAAATTTAATCAACATAGCCCGCTATGCCTCATAAATTTGGGATAAATTCTCCACTAAGTGTGAAGCACATCTCACAGAAAGCATTTTTCAAACACGCTCTAGGAAAGCCTTTAAGTAAAATGATGCAGGATTCTCGAATGTGTTTGAAAAATGTATATTGACATATACGGGAGACTGTGGTAGTCTATCAATAAGGACTACCACAGTATTATTCATGACAATAGAAAATTCGCACAGCGTACTTTCTATCGTTTCGTGGAGTGAAATAACTGTTGAATCATTTGGCAGATATCAGGAATGATTTTTAAGACACGCTTTAGGAAAGGAGAGCAGGGATATGCAGAAAGAAACAATTAAACTTTTTGATTCTGAATTGAAAATTATGAATGTGTTATGGAGCAGGGGGGATGTTCCGGCGAAATATATCGCAGAGCAGCTGACAAGGGAAATAGGATGGAATAAAAATACTACTTACACGCTGATTAAGCGGTGCATAAAAAAAGGTGCGATTGAAAGGACGGAGCCGAATTTTATGTGCCATGCCAAGATTCCAAAAGAAACCGTGCAGCTTGCAGAAACAAATGAGCTGATCGGTAAGATTTATGACGGTTCTGTAAATAATTTATTTGCTGCACTGTTGGGAAGGAAAGAACTGTCTGATGCACAGATTGCAAAGCTTAGGAAAATAGTTGATGATATGGAATAAAGGGCAGATCTATGATCAAAAGAGAGGTGAGCTATATGAGATTATTAGAAATGAGCATTTCAGGGGCTGTTTTTATTACGGCTGCTGCTCTTATCCGGACAGTGCTTATCAACCACCTGCCTAAAAAAACATTTTTCGTGTTATGGTGGATGGTAATATTTTGCCTGCTGGTGCCGTTTCGCATCCCTTCAAAGATCAGCCTGTATTCATGGATGCCGCCGGTATCCGGCCTGGCACAGGAAGAGCAGGATCAGATATTACTGTATGAGAAGCTGGTGCAGGGACTGAATCATGATGGATTTTTTCACAATGATGAAAGCAATAAGGGGATAGATGGATATGGATTGAAATCAGGCTGGTTTAACGCAGACTGGCTGAACAAAGGCGGGATAAAAGAAGGCGGCGTGAGTGAATCTGGAATGAAAAAATCTGGAATGAAAGAATCTGGAATGAAAGAATCTGGAATGAAAGAGTCTGGAATAAATGAATTCTGGATAAACGAATTCAAGATGAGCGGGCCGGCGTTAAATAAAAATGAGATGAGTGAAACGGCATTAAATAAAGCCGGAATAAGTAAATATGCATTTAATAAATATGGTATGTGTAAATATACTTGGGTAAATAGCAGGTTTTATCAAAACAGCTTAGAACCAGAGGAATTCGATCGAGAGAGCTTAGCGCCAAAAGCCTTCAATAGAGACGTATTAAATCGTCAAAGTCAGAGTGTGGTTGACAAATACGGACAAAATCCAGATATCTTGAATCATGGACAATCTGGGCAGAATACATCTATATTTACTATAATAGAATTGTATTTGATAAAAGCAGTATCTGACCAGTTTGGAGAAAATGGAATTTATATGTTAAAAATAGTATGGGCAGCTGGAGTCGGCATGTTTCTGTTGTTTTTTACATTGGTGTATGTGAAAATGAGATTTGATTTTTCTACATCTATTCTGGTGAAAAATGATTATTGTTTTCAGTTTTTGAAGAGACAAAGTGTTAAGAGGAAGATTCAAGTGCGTCAGTCAGGTTTAATAAAGGCACCTTTAACTTATGGGGTTTGGCGTCCTGTAATACTGATGCCGGAAAATACAGACTGGAACGATACAGAGCAGCTGGAATATATATTTATGCATGAATATATACATATCAAACGATTTGACCAGATCACCAAGCTTATGCTGATGATTACATTGGCAGTCCATTGGTTTAATCCGTTTGTATGGATAATGTATCTGTTGTGCAGCCGTGATCTGGAATTGTCCTGTGATGAGGCTGTAGTGCATGCATTTGGAGAATCAGTCAGGTCAAATTATGCGCATATTTTAATAAATATGGAGGAGCAGAAAACGAAACGCAGGCCATTGTGCAATAGTTTCAGCAAAAATGTATTGGAAGAAAGGATTGTGGCGATTATGAAAATGAAAAAGAGGACGGTATCTAAAACAGCAGCCGCAGCATTATTAGTATGTAGTGTGTCAGGTATTTTTGCTACATCAGCAGCTGCAGAGGTTCAAGAAGGTGCAGGCAGCCGGTTAGAAATGCAGACCAGCTTAAATAGCAATATGCTAAAAAATCGCGGGGAAGAAACCGGCGGTACAGAGCCGTCAGATCAAGGAACAGGCAGCAAAGCGATGCCAGATCAAGAGGCAGGATTGGTCAGGACAGAATCAGGCGGTGAGACAACAGGAAGCAGTCATGCAGGCCGCAAATCACTGACAGGAAGCGAAGCAGCAGGAGACGGCAGTACGACAGCAGGCAGCAGCATGTCCGCAGAAGATAAATCTGGGAAAGAAAACGGCGTGAAAGATCATAATGCTGCCGGAAAGAATGCTGTAAAAATTATAAATATGAGCTTAAATTTGAGCAATGAGCAGGCACAGGTTATCAGTGATGCTGTTTGTAAGCATATGGAAACAAAGTATAAAGGAAACTATGTATTCAGTAATTACAGTATTCAATTTTTTAATGAAACTTTTAATGAAACAGTGAATGGAGATGTGATGTCTTTAGACATTGATGTATCTACCAATATGATGCTGATTGCAAATCCTAAAAAAAGCTCGTTTGCCCGGGGCATGAGAGAAGCGGTCAGAGAGATCAAAGGGGCAAAAAAGAAAAAGGCAGCAAGAAAGATTTACAAAGAATGGTTGAAAGACGAGATGTCTTATTATATGAAACCAGATCCATATACAACAGGATTTTCTTATCATGTGCAGATACCGGTATCGTCTTTGAAAAATGAGGCTGATTGTTTTGAATATGAATTATTTTATCGCAGTAATATTGATGGCGAGATACTTGGTTCATTTGCAGATGAGCCGGCTTTTAAAGGATATAGTAAAAAAGATGGTAAAAGCTATATAAAAGAAAACCTGTAGAACGGTGCCTTTTCTTCTACGCAAGTTGCTTAATATAATGCAAATGAAATATAAAGATATGGACAGGCGATTTTATCAAAAAGTGTTTCCGCAGTCAGAGCAGAGCGTGTCTTAAAAATGCTTTCTGTGAGCGGGCACCCACAGGGTATGATATGGCGGGCTATGATAATTAAATTTGGGATGAATGATCCGCATGATCTAGAGAATTAGCAGTCCATGAAGCTTAAATTGAGAAGTGCAGATTATAGGAATTATTATACACTACCCTCCAGAGCGTGTTTGAAAAATCATTCCTGCTAACTGCATGCCCCGCTTTAAGGTATATTTGGACTTCATTCGGTCAACGTAGCCCGCTGCGCTCTGTCATTCGGGTCAAATTTCCCGCAGATTGTGATGCACATTTGACAAAAAGCATTTTTAAGATACGCTCTAGAACCGTTATCTTAATAAGCAATCCAAAATTGAAACAAAGATGAAAGACTGTTTGATAAAAAATATGCTGCTTTATAGAAAATATGCCGCTTGACAATGTACATGCAGAGAAAATGCCTAAGGATTGTGCATATTTCACAAATATGTGACAGAAGGCTTTCATTTGTTGTTGAATTATGCTATGCTGTCAAAAAGGAGGCAGATAAATGGAAAATACCCAGATACAGTGGCACCCGGCATTTGTTGCAGCTTTAAATCTGGAGCTGTCTGAAAACCGCGACAGCCTGAGCTTTCACAGAGAGCATAACTTGAATGTAAGACCGTTGGAGATTGATCTGCTTATTACAAAAAAGTTTTCCGGTTCTTTGGTAGACAATGAGATTGGACGGCTCTTTCGGGGGCATAACATTTTGGAATATAAAGACCCGCAGGATCATCTGAATATAGACGTATTTTTTAAGGTGGAAGGTTATGCGTGTCTGTATAAATCTTATGGAAAGACTGTAAATGCTATTAAGGAAGAGGACATAACGCTGACACTTATCCGTGACGCAAGGCCGGCAGGATTGTTTCGATATTTTGAAAAACATGGATATCAGTTATCAAATCCTTACAGCGGAATCTATTACATAGTTGGAAAGATGCCGTTTCTGGCACAGATTATAGTAACGAAGGAGTTAGATCCCAAACTGCATGTATGGCTTCGCGCATTGTCTGGAAAGTTGGAAAAACAGGATATGCAGAATTTATTAAGCAGGACGAAGCGCCTGCATAAAAAGATGGACCGGGAGTATGCAGAAGCAGTTTTGGAAGTCGCTTTTCGTGCAAATATGAAAATAATGGCAGAATTTATGGGAGATGATCATATGAGTGAAGAATTTTTGGAGCTTGTAAAGCCGATTATAGCACCGAAGATATATAAATTGGAACAAGAGGCGTTAAATAGAGGAATCGAACAGGGAATCGAACGAGGGATCGAACAGGGGATCGAACAGGGAATCGAACGAGGGATCGAACAGGGAATAAGAGGAAGTATAGATATGCTGCGGGATATTGGGTGTATGGATGAGAATATAAAAGTTATGATTATGAAAAAATACAGCCTGTCAGCCGAGAAGGCGGATCAATATTTGTTTTATTCTAACGATGAGGAATGAGACGGTTTCCATTTTGCATATAGTCAGTCTGACATTCTTTAATTACAAATCTTTTATCCTGCCAGGGATAAAAAGATGCCTTGGCAGGATGTTATATCATAAATTAAGAAATGCAAACATTTAAGGATTCTTTCGATTTTACGACTTTGATCCATTTTTGCTGTGGAGTATAATTTTTGGATATCCCGTCATCATCATAGAGTGTATATTCTGCGTAGTCCTGTGCATATCCGATCCATTCATATATTGAGGCAGCGGTATGCATTACATCTTCTGCGGTGATCTCCTGCGCATCCTTCCTTTGTGAGATTACATTGTGCAGCAGCTGCAGGTCGGCTGTAGAACGGATGTCATCATTTAATACAGCAAGTGGCAGCATGTGGTTTTTCCTTACGAAAAAGACAACTTCATTCAGCGCAGCATCGATATAATGATGTCCGGTCTGCATTACCCTGTATATCTTATCTTCGAGTGATTTCATGCGTACCATCAGCATGTCCTCCGGCAGGTACACATAGCGCCCTGTGGCATTCTGGGTATATATTGGTGCAATCATTATGCTTTCTCCGACCATCAGCTGATCCTCCACTCTGGCAGCGTGAGAATCTTGTGGAAAATCGAACGCCAGAGGCCGGAAATACATCTCATTATTTAAAGCTGATTTCATATATTCACTATAAATATATGGCAGCAGTCCATAGCGGATACGGATAATATTGCGGTAATCTTCGAGCTGCTCAAACTGATATACTTCCTGCTCTCTTGTGCCGAGAGCGGCATGATTGCGCATAAGCGGTGTAAAAATGCCGAATTCCAGCCAGCGCAGCATAAGGTCTGGCGTGGCATCACAGCCGAATCCGCCGATGTCGGAGCCAGTATATAAAATGCCGCACAAGTTTAATGCCGGCATCTGCTGGATGCTCAGCAGCAGATGGCTCCACCAAGAGGCATTATCGCCTGTCCAGATACCGCCGTACCGGTGCATGCCGATGTAAGACGAACGGGAAAATAAAAGCGTTCTTTTATCAGGTGCAATCTGATCAAATGCCTCAGAAGCCGCTTTTGTCATATAAAATCCATATAGGTTGTGTACCTTGTCATGGCGTACCTTTATTCCGTCAAAATCATGGTAAAAGCTTTTATGATCATCAGGATTGTTTGAAAGGCTGTCTATTTTTCCTGTCAGCTGGTAAAATGAGTGAAGGTCTAAATTTTCATTTTTCATTGTTAAAATTTCGTCCATGATACGTTCCAGACGTTTTTCTGAGTAAAATAAGGCCGGTTCATTCATATCATTCCAAAAGCCTTCAATGCCCTGGTCCATCAGCCATTTATATTTATGTCCAAACCATGCTCTTGCGCGGGAATTAAAAAAATCAGGGAAATGGGATTTACCCGGCCATACAGCGCCGACAAAGTCCCGGCCGTCTTCGTCTTTGCAGAAATAGTTGTTTTGAACACCTTCTTCGTAGACGGGATAATCTTTTTCGATCTTAACACCAGCATCGATGATCGGTACAAGGTGTACGCCCTGATTTTTCATGCTGTCTGTAAAGCCTGAAAAATCAGGAAAACGATCGTTGTCTATGGTAAAATCTTTAAAGTGGTCCATATAATCAATATCGAGATACACGGCATCCAGAGGAATCTTGCGGCTGTGATATCCGTCTACAACTCTGCGTATATCGTCCTCGCACTGATAACCCCAGCGGGACTGCTGATAGCCGAATGCCCATTTCGGTGCAATATAGCTGCGCCCGGTCAGCTCACGGAATTGTCTGGCAATATCTGTCAGGCATTCCCCCTCTATAATATAGACCGTGCAGTCTGATCCGGCGGATATATGCAGTTCGTTACGTTTAGTTTCCCCGACATTGAAAATTACTTTTCCGGGATAGTCTATAAAAATGCCGAAAGACGGCTGTTTTTTTCTGCTTAAAATCAGAAAATTGTGCCCTGCATATAAAGAATGCTTGTTTTCGGTATGGTTCGGATCATCTGTGGCGTAGCTGATATAGGTAAAACCGCGTTTGTTAATGCCGCGAACCTGCTCTCCGAGACCGTAAACGATGTCTTCATCGTCCATCTGGCAGGACAGAGTGAGAAATTCTTTTTGCCGCTGCATATGCAAGATAGAAATTTCCTGTGAGCTTTTTGGAATTGTCATGACAACAGCGCCCGTTTCCAACGGCTGTCCGTATACATATCTGCTGATCAATGGTATTACCTCCTTCATTTGTTTTTGTGAGGCAGCGGGCCAAAACAGCCTGCTGCTAAGCGTGTTTAACTAAAAGAAAGCATTTTTTAAACACGCTCTGGCTGTAATTATTATAGCGGAATTTATATAAGGTGTAAAGCAGGTTCATGAGTGCCTTCGGATAAGGTAAAATAAATCTGTTATCCAAATTAGGAGGCGAGCTGTAACGCACAAGTATCAGCCCGCCTTTTTTACATAATTACACAAAGGAGGAAAACATGGGAAATAGGTATGGATACGTGCGGATCAGCACGAGAGAGCAGAACAAGGATCGGCAGATGATTGTACTTGGTGAGGCGGATGTGCCAGAAAGGAATATTTATATGGATAAAATATCCGGCAAAGATTTCAAACGTCCAATGTATAAGCGTCTTTTGGGGAAATTAAAGGAGGATGATCTGCTTTATGTCAAGAATATTGACCGTCTGGGAAGAAATTATGAGGAAATTTTAGAGCAGTGGAGGATGCTGACAAAGGAAAAGAAAGTGGATATTGTAGTGCTTGATATGCCGCTTTTGGATGCCAGGCACGGCAAAGGCCTGATGGGTACATTTTTAAGTGATATTGTGCTGCGGGTGCTGTCTTTTGTAGCAGAAAACGAGCGTAAAAATATCAGGCAGAGGCAGAAAGAAGGAATGGATGCCGCAAAGCAGCACGGATTTCAGTTAGGCAGGCTCGAAAAACCGCTGCCGGACAGCTTCTGGAATGCTTATATCCGGTGGGAATCATTGGAAATATCCGGCAGGGAGGCTGCACGCCAGTGCGGCATGGCACCGACATTATTTTATAGAAAGGCAGAAAGCATGAAAGCAGGGCAGAATGGGCTGAAGGAATAAAAATCTGTATTTTTGCATTGACTTTATGCCTACATAGTGTTATGCTAAATCTAGCCTACATATCGTAGTCAAAGAGAGGAGGAATAGTGTATGGATGTTCAGGTTTCTGATTCTGAGCTGAATCTTTTGAAAATTATCTGGGCGAATGGAGGCACTGCATTTTATGCGCATATTATGGCAGAGCTGTCAAAAGCAGGATGTGCATGGCAGAAAAATACAGTGATTACGCTGCTGTCGCGTCTGGCTGATAAAGAAATGGTAAAGATACGCAAAATCGGGCGTAAAAATGAATACATCGCTGTGGTATCCGAACAAGACTATCAAAAGGCGCAGGCGCGGACGCTGCTCAATAAACTGTATGATGGAAGTGCAAAAGGACTTGTATCTACATTGATCCAAGGGGATATGATCTCCGTTGAGGAGTATGAGGAATTAAAACAATTTTGGGAAAAGGAGGAGGGCAGCGGTTGAATGATATATTGAAAGTAGTTTTGTCACTTTCTTTTTCAGGATCATTATTGATCACTGCCATATTTTTCTGCCGGTTCTTGTGGAAAAATGTAATGAGCAGGCAGTGGCAGTACTACCTCTGGCTGATTGTTATTGCACGGCTGCTGCTGCCGTTTGCACCTTCGAAAAGCCTTATGGGAATGATCTTTGGGCAGATGGAACAGCAGGCGCAGACAGGGCCGGCCCTAGACGAGAAGGATTATGCCGCAGCTTTAGGGCAGAGTGAAAGATATGGTATGACAGCAGCGGGCGGAGAAAGCGCAGTGGCAGGCACGACAGCAGCAGATAAAACAACTAAAAGCGCAAAAGAAAATACGACAGGAAGACAAAGTGAAGAGTCGGGAACAAAGAAAGCAGGCGGACAAAACTCAGTGGCAGGGATAAATGCAGCAGGAGGACAAAACGCGGCACCCGGCTTAAATGCAAAACTGCAGCCAGATAAATCACCCGGCTTAAATAAAGAGAGTCAGGATGATGAAGTCTTCGGATTGAATATAAAACCACAGGAAGAATTGAATGCTAAGACATATCGAGGCGAAAACCCGAATACAGAAGCGATAACAGGCGAAAACCCAAATGCAGAATCGATAGCAGATGAAAACCCGAATACAGCAGATCTAGCAGGAGAAAACCCAGATGCAGAATCGATAGCAGGTATAAAACCAAGTATGGCAGAACTAACAGGAGAAAAACCGGATACAGCAGATATTGCATATACAGCAGATCTGATAAATACAGCAGAGTCAAAACCGGATCAGAATAGCATGCACAATGAAAATGCTTTACATGATATTTTTAAGGCATTGGTTTCGAATCTATGGATGGCATGGTTCAGCGCGGCACTGGTATTGCTGATTCGTCGGGTGACAGCTTACCAGAGTTTTGTAAATTTTGTCAAAACAGGATGGAGGGCAGTTTCTGATGTCAGACTGCTGGATGATCTGGCGGTAATTGGGGAGCGGGCAGGCGTAAAGCGGCCTGTAGAACTGTATGAAAGCCGGCTGGTTTCGACGCCTATGCTGATCGGATTTTTTAAGCCCTGCATCGTACTTCCTGATACGGATGTGCCGGAAGTGGATTTTTTGTATATTATCCGTCATGAGCTGACGCACTATAAGCGGCGGGACGCATTTTATAAATGGCTGGTACAGTGCGTGATCTGCATTCACTGGTTTAATCCGCTTGTATGGCTGATGGGCAGAGAATTAAGCCGTGACTGTGAATTGTCCTGTGATGAGGCGGTGATTCAGACATTGGATCTGTGGGAACGGCGGCAGTATGGGGATACGCTGCTCCACTCCGCAGGTTCGAACTGTAAAAATGCGATTGCATCCATAACGCTGTGTGAAAGCGCACTATTACTGAAAGAGAGGTTAAAAGCAATTATGAATTTTAGAAAAAAATCAAAACTTGTTACTACGCTGTCTGTTCTGCTTACATCTGTACTGATGACAGGGGCAGTCTCGGCAGGAGCTTATACGAAACCTGTGACACAGCAAAAATCAAAAGACATATTATTAAGCAGGTCAAATAATAATCAGGAACTACAGATAAAATCCAGCAATGGGCAGGAAAAGGATTTGACTCAATCCAAAAATAATCAGGAACCACAGCCGGAATCCGGCAATGAGCAGGCAAAAACTTCGAATCAGTCAAAAAACAATAAAGAACTACTGGAAGAATCCGGCATCGGGACGCAGAAGCAGTCTCTGAAAAAGAAAACGGTATCCTCTGATTTTATCAGACAGTGCTATGAGGCGGGCAGTATTCCGCTGTTTAAGGCTGCATTTCCGCAGCTGGATAAAAAAGAGCAGCAGTCCTGGCTGGATCAATGTTATTCTGACGATAACATTATGTTTTTTGGGGCTGCGGTTGACAGCATGGATGCTGACAGCAGTATGTTTGATTCGCTGGCAGAGCGTGCATATAAAGATGGAGAAATTGCATTTTTTTCTATTCTGGCAAATTATATGACGGACAAAGAGCTGGAGGCCTGGCTGTCAAGAGCACTAAAGGACGGCGATTTTGCTTTTCAGTCAATGATTTATAATGTAATGGACGATGATGATCGTGATGAAAAACAAGAAGCATTAAAAAACAAGATGGAAAAGCAGAGGCTGAAGAGATACAAAAAATTTGGCATTACAAAAAGAGGGGGATTCTATTATTATAAAGGAGATCTCGTGAAAATGTTATATGAGGCTCCGGCAAAAGACGACGGCGCAGAGATTAAAATAGTCCACAATTTTTATATGAATCCAGAGGGAATGGTCAATGTACGGATTACATGCGGCAGCAATACAGAGATTAAAAATGTAGATTATATGAGCAGTGCGGAAGAAGAAAAACTGCTGCAGCAGATGGGAATAGAAGGAGAAAAGAACGAAAAAGAAAAAAAGGCAGAAAAAGAAGAAAAGAAGGAAAAGGATAAGCAGGGGAACGCAGTGGATGACGGTCAGGTGATTGAGATTCCCGTAGAGATTGACCGCATAAAAAGCGGCGGGTTTATCTGGCTTGGGACTTACCGCTTGGAAAAGGGAGACCGTGTCAGCTATGATGTTTCGGCGGGGTCAGGAAAGTGTCTGGCTGTCGGTTTCGCCAGGCCGGGAGAACAGAATCCGAAAACAGTTTATCACACCATATCAAATAAGCGCAGTGATGGAAAGCTGGAGGTAAAATCCGATGCCTTTCAATGGAAAGACCCGGCAGGCACTGGAAAATACAGCCTCTTTGTTCATGCAGAGGACGGTATTTTAAAGAATATAAAGGGCGAGATTATAATTGTGCGTAAAGGAAAAAGCTGAAACAGCAGACCGTGAAGTGTTTTGAGCACTGAATACCATACAAATATAATATAAAGAAAGCAGCAGTTTTGCTATTGGCAGAGCTGCTGCTTTTTTGTGTCTAGAGCGCGTTTGAAAAGTCATTCCCGCGATCTGCACTCCTGCTTTGCGGATCATTCATCCCCGATTTAATCAACATAGCCCGCTATATCAAGCCCTGTGGGGATGCCTCAAAATTTGGGATAAATTCTCCATATTATGCTCGATGGGTGCCAAGTGTGAAGCACGGCTCATAGAAAGCATTTTTCAAACACGCTCTAGAGCAATCGCAGGCAGAAGTAATCTTATGATAACTCATGGGATGTATTTGTATATAATGACAGATGAAGAACAAGCGCAGAGGCTGGCTGCATCCGCTATAAAGGAAGGCATCTGCAGATCGGCAGGATGGTACATGAAAGACAAATGAAACGCATATGGATGAACTGATATAAAACTTATATTGTTTGAAAAGAAAGGAAATTGCCATGCAAAAGATAATATCACAAATATTTGATAAAGTAGCTGCTGACATACCAGATCTTGTCAGGGTAGAATGCGACCTGTCTGATGAAATCGAAATAATATTTGAAAGGCTGCAGGATACATTGGAAAAAATCTTAAATGACAGCTTAAATAAAAATGAAGGTTTAAATAAAAATGAAGGTTTAAATAAAGATGAAGGTTCAAATAAAGATGAAGGTTCAAATAAAGATGAAGGTTTAAATAAAGATGAAGGCTTGAATAAAAATTTATATAATGGTACAAGTAAAAATCTATATAAAAATGCAGATCATGCGCTGAGCAGGGATCAGAGAAACCGGCTGCTGCGAAGCTGCTATGATGAGATTGACCGCTGCCTGCTTGAAGTCTCTGGTATTGCGGAAAAGAAAGGGTTTGAACTCGGGGTAAAATATATGATGAAACTGTTTGTTGAAAGTCTGTCTTGAAAGTTTGTTTTGAAAAACTATTTTAAATACCTGTCGGAAAGAGTGTATCAGCATCATTGAAATATCCCGCTACTGCTTTCTCAGCTTGTAATTCATAAGATACAGCAGTTCTGCCTTGTTGTCATCGGTTAATTGTTTATAGTCTTTTAAGAAATCAAAGTCTGCTTTTGACAGCTCTAGGATAAATTCGACTGGTATGTGTTTAGACTTTAAATGATAGACAATCTGTGTATTTGAATATTCGCTGTCTTCAGCTGGGACGGTTTCTTGTGCCCAGTCAGAAGAGACCAGTTCATCTAACGACACTTTATAGTACCGTGCAAATAAAAGCAGCGTTTCAAGATCAGGAATCCGGCTGCCTGTCTCAAAATAAGAATAGGCGGAACGTCCGATATTCAGTGCTTCGCACAGCTGTTTCTGCGTTAAGTTATGCAGCTGCCTTAATTCTAGGAGCTTTAACCCGAGTGATTGTTTTTTCATAGATCCTCCAATACATTCTTATTGTCTGATTATATCAATATAAAAAAATTTATGTTGATACTTCACAAATTAAGACAAATATGATATAGTAAAAAATGTAACAAATACAGACATATCAAATTTGATGAACCGGGAGTGATACATGTCGTCTCAAACCGTATTCAAAACGGTACGCCAATACAATAAAAAGCCCATTTCTAACGATGATATGAAGAAGCTGAGGGAGATTGCAGCTGATTACAGTAAGGTTAAGAATTATGTATATATGCGTTATGGCAGTATTTCTAGTCTTTCCAAGCTGTATCCTGGCTATACAATACAAAATGAACTAACCAAAAGCGGGATGCGTGAAAGCCTGGGCATGCCTTCGGTATATTTTCATCTGGCTGTTTTTGATGCGTTAGGAGATATTAAAAGCCAGTGGACACGGACAAAATCAAAAATTCTTGCTCATGTCAACTGCCACACAGGCTTTAATGAAGAGGAAAAACATTACCTGCGATTTCTGCTGAAAGTCAGCAATGTATTTGAGGCTGTCTTAAACCATGCTGAATTCCGGCTGCCTGCTGATATTCAAAGACAGCATGATGAATTAGCTGAACAGGTAAACATAGAGACGCTGCACCGCTATATGCGCCGGCAGGTTCGTAAATATCATGTGAAGCTGCATACAGAACATGTCTCCGGCTTTTCGATTGCTGAACGCGCATACCGCTATGCAGATCATGGGATTTACATATCCGTAAAGGAAAAAAGAAAGCGCATATTTGTACTGCTGACGGATAACAACCAATACAAGTCCCAGCTGTATATCAGTCTGTTTCCAGAAGAAAATAGAATTGAAATTAAAGTGCCGATTTATACCGCTGTCCGCCGGCATAAGGATTATACAAACAAAATCGGCATATCGATCGGCATGTATACAATGCTGACCACAGACAGCGGAAACCAGTATGGCACAGCATTGGGAAAATATCAAACGAGATATTCCGACTGGGTGCGGACGCAGACGACAAGCTACTGCCGTAATAAAAAGGATAATCCCGGCAGAAAAAAGTATAATGCACAAAAGAGGCGGTTTGAAGAGCAGCTGCATAGTTATATCAATTGCGAGCTGAACCGTTTTCTTCAGACCGAAAAGCCGGACACTATTTATCTGGCAAAACTGCCAAGACCGCGTACAACCGGATATAACAGAAAAATCAATCACTCCATTATTATGTGGCAGCGGGGGTATATGAAAAGCCGTCTGATGCAAAAGTGCAGGCAGCATTCCATAAAATTGGTAGATGTGATTGGAAAAGATATTAGCTATGAGTGCAGCCGCTGCGGGGGCACAGGATATAAAGCTAGGTATCAATTTGTCTGCACATCCTGTGGAAGTGTCATAGATGAAAAAACAAACACGGCAAGAAACACTTTAAAACGCGGCAGGGAAGGAAAAGTACTGCACTGAAAATGAATTGTGTAAAAGCTTAGTCACACTATCCAATTGTATTTTACAAAGATCATAAGAACAGCTGTTTTGATAAACTTCGGCATATGCTGCAGTTTGACCAGATGGACGAGGCAGCGCGTTCATAATGATAGGCAGGCATGAAAGTCAGGCCTGCTGTAAAATAAGTACACCGTATACAAAATATGCTGTGCATGACTATGAGCTGTTTTGTGTATGATGTGCCAGTTACGGCGTTAGAAGGCAGGCATAGGCCTGTGCATTGGATACGCCAGGACCCTGTGAACACAGATGTGACGTAGCAGGGAGCGAAGCGGGGCAGCCGTTATGCGCTGGGCCGCATCATCGAAATGCATAATTGTGATGACCAATGTGCCTTATTTTTGACTATAAGGCTGATTGAATAGAAGGAAAATAAATGGAATTTTCATATACTTATTTTGAAGACGAAGTGCGGGATGGATTTTATGTGCCGGGAATTATGAAACAGGCATGGGCTGCACAGCTTGAAATATTAGAAGATATACGAAAGGTCTGTGAAAAGCATAAGATCTCATATTATGCAGAATGGGGCACGCTTCTTGGGGCAGTGCGGCATGGCGGATTTATTCCATGGGATGATGACCTGGATCTATGCATGAAACGCAGCGATTACAATAAATTTTTAGCAGCTGCGCCGCAGGAGCTTCCCAAAGGATATAAATTGTTGAATTTTCATAATGATGATTACTGGGAAATGCTTACAAGGGTTGTCAATGGGGATAAAATCAACTTTGATAAGGCGTATTTGGAAAAATTTCACGGTTTTCCATATGTTGCCGGCATAGATATTTTTCCGCTTGATTTTGTAGCACCTGATGAGCAGGAAGAAATACTGCGGGGTTCATTAATCAAGCATATTATGGCGGCATCGGATGCATTGGAAAATGAATCAATCGTTACAGAGGCTGCAGAAAAACTAATCTGCCAGGTCGAAGAATGGTGCAATGTAGCTATTGACCGCAGCAGTAAGGTAAAGCGGCAGCTGTTTACACTGGCAGAACAGTTATTTTCTTTGTACAGCGAGGAAGAATCTGATGAAATTACATTGATGAATCTGTTGTGCAATGAAGGTATCTATCGGTTCCCAAAATACTATTATGAAAATGCAGTTATGCTGCCATTTGAAAATACCATGATTCCTGTACCGGCAGTATACGATGGCATCCTGCGTATCAAATACGGGGATTATATGAAGCCTGTGCGCAGCTGGGATAACCATGAATATCCATTTTTCAAAAAGCAGCTTGCCATACTGTCAAAGGTATCGGGCGTTAAGCCGCATAAGTACCTGTTTTCTATGTCAGATCTGCGAAAGGAAAAATGCGAAATGAATAAAAACGTAAAAAAGAAAGCGTTTGAACTGGCCGGTCTGTTGGGGCAGATGCATGCGGAAATAAGAAATGCCGTTATGCGAAAGGATATCAGTGCTGCAATGCAGTATCTGGAAGAATGCCAGAACAGTGCTGTCAGTCTTGGTACCCTGATTGAAAGCTCAGAAGGTGAGGATTTCGTTACAGTGCATTTGCTGGAGGAATACTGTGAACTGGTCTACCAGATCCATACCGGGCTTGTGGGCAGAGTGCAGACAGCAGTACCGGCAGAAGCCTTACAAACAAAATTTGGGCAGCCAGAAGGTGTACAGACAAAAGCAGCACAGCCAGGAGCATTACAGGTAAAAGCCGTACAAATAGAAGCTGGCCAAATAGAAGATAAACAGCCGGAAAATTTACAGCCAGAAGCATTACAGATTTATGACAGGCTGTGCGGGCAGATCGAAAGTATCAAAAACAGCATACAGCGCGATATCAAAGAACGCATTACTGCAGTATTTCTGCCATACAAAGCGTCTATGTGGGATTCACTGGAAAGCATATGGCAGGCAGCCGAGGCAGACCCGGACTGCGACGCATATGTAATACCAATACCATATTATGACAAAAATCCAGATGGCAGTTTCCATGAAATGCACTATGAAGGAGACCAATACCCGGATTATGTGCCTATTACAAAATACGATACATTTGATTTCGGACTGTATCATCCAGATATGATCTATATTCATAATCCGTATGATGAATACAACCTTGTTACCAGTGTTCATCCGTTTTTTTATTCAAAAAATTTGAAGCAGTATACGGAACGCTTAATATATGTATCATATTTTATATTAGACGAAATTAATCCAAATGACAGACGCGCGATTGCAAATATGGAGCATTTTGTAACAGTGCCAGGCGTCATAAATGCTGATCAGGTAATTGTGCAGTCTGAGCAAATGCGCCAGACATATATCCGGGCATTGACAGATTTTGCAGGAACGCATACACGCAGCATATGGGAAAAGAAGATTCTAGGAACCGGGTCTCCGAAAATAGATAAAGTAATGCGTACAAACAGAGAAGACCTGGATATACCGGCCGACTGGCTGCGGCTGATTCAAAAGCCGGACGGGAGCTGGAAAAAGATTGTTTTATATAATACAAGTGTCAGTGCACTGCTGCAGTACAAAGAACAGGCGCTTAAAAAAATAGCGGATGTGTTTGAAATTTTTAAAATGCAGGCAGATAAAACAGTTTTGCTATGGAGGCCTCATCCATTAATTGAGTCTGCGATTGGCTCCATGCGTCCACAGCTGCGGGATTCTTACAAAAAACTGGTGCAGCAGTATATTGACGAAGGATGGGGGATCTATGATGATACAGCGGATTTAGACCGTGCCATTGTCTTATGCAATGGGTATTACGGCGATTACAGTTCGGTCGTATTATTGGTGCAGAATGCAGGCAGGCCGATTTTTATTCAAAATAACGATTTTACTTACAATGGAAATATATATGTCAGATGAAATAAAAGTATCCGTGATCATTCCGGTGTATAATTCAGAAAAATATTTAGAAAAATGTTTGGACAGTATTGTGTCTCAAACGATCCAGGGACTGGAAGTGCTATGTATCAATGACGGATCGAACGATCTGTCGCTGCAGATACTAGAAGACTACAGCAGTAGATATAAGAATATAAAGGTTGTGTCATACGAAGAAAATAAAGGGCAGGCCTATGCAAGAAATAGAGGGCTGGATGAAGCGTGCGGGAAATACATTTATTTTGCTGATTCAGACGACCAGCTGCTTGATACAAAGGCACTGGAAATGCTTTATGCATGTGCGCAGAAGGAGCATCTAGATGCGGTGCTGTTTGATGCGGAAATAATATACGAAACAGATTTGATGAGACAGTTTTGTTCTCCTGATGATCTGAAAATGAAGCATAATTATGAATCCGTATACAATGGAGAAGATTTTGTTACAGAAGTGATCGAAAATGAAGAATTTAAGCCTGCCGTCTGGCTGCAGTTTTGGAAAGCAGAATATCTGCGTACAAACCATATCATGTTCCGGGCTGATGCTTCACCGCATGAAGATCTGTTATTTTCTTTCCAGGCACTGCTTTTAAGCAGCCGTATCAGGCATATAAAGAAAAGCTGTTATCGTTATCTGTTAAGGCAGGCTTCATCTTCAAGGGGAGTGAACCTGAAAAGGTATCAGGCATATACATTGTGCTATTTTTATTTGTATGAATTTTGTGCTGCACATGATTTTTCAAAAAGAACGTTAAATATACTTTTTGTGTATATGAAGCCTATAAAAAAGTATTTAAAAGAAAAATCTATAGAACTATTAAAAATGGGCTGCGATGTGCAGGAATTAGTATTTGAGAAGCCGGTTTACAGTGCACTGCTGCAGAATATACTGACAGAAGACTATATGCTTTTAGGCAGGGTCTTTCATCTGACAGAATATGAAAAGCTGTCAGACAGCGCCAAAATAATCGTATACGGGGCCGGCATGGCAGGCCGGGATATTATGAAGCTGCTGCATGCTTACGGCATTTCGGATTATCTTTTGGCGGTGACGCAGATCGACCACGGCACGCAGTATCATTTAAAACAGCAGGTCTGTCCGATCAAAGAGCTAGCCTGCTACAGTCAGCAGAGCGTGGTATTGCTGGCAGCGACGAAAAAGTACCAGGCTGGGATGCTGGAGAATTTACAGCAGCTGGGATTTAACAGTTATATATGCCTGCTGTAAGCATCTGTGGTTTATAAGCAGTCTAAGGATAGGGAGAATTTTAAATGGCAAATACAATACAAAGAGATTCGTACGTTCATTCCTATGAGAAAAAATTGATTGAAGCCAATCAAAAATATTGGGCCGGTACACCCGCTGTTTTGGATGGCAGACAATGGATCTATGTACTGCACGGGATTCCCTATGAATTAGAATTTACAGTAACCGAAGACCTTATCGCAAAAGGGCTTCAGACCCGGCTGAAGCTGCCGGTCATATCCGTAACCTGTAAAGTAAAGCGCGAAACAACAGACCAGCTAGACAGCTCGTTTGGTTTTAAGGAAAAGGTATTTTTAGACAGTGATGCCTATATAAGCAGCGCTCGGAAAATCAAGGCGGATATCGCTGCCAGACAGACAGCGGAGGCTACTTACGGCAGCAAAAAAAAGCTGATTCAGATCAAATATAAAAATATCGAATGTGGCAATTCGATTTACGATGAGATTATACGTTCAAATACGGGCAGATATTTTGACTGCTTTGATATCAGCTTTGAAGCTTATTATCAGTTTATTAAAAGTGCATTTATCGTTATTGAAAAAGCATATCAGATATTTGGGCGCAGAAAGCCGGCATACATCATCACTACGGAGTGTGATTATGAAAAAGGATTATTTGCCGGCGTGGCAGTTTTTATGGGTGCGCAGCTGGTTATCTCATCGCCGGATTATGCCAGCGTGGATACTGTACTACAGATTTCGCCTGGACAGGCCCTGTTTAAAGACATAATGCTGGGAGATCTGCTGCGGCGCAATATTGAAATATATCTGGAAAAAAATGCTGTAAAAAATGCTGTAAAAAATACTGTAAAAGAAACGGAAAAAGAAACAGAAAAAGAAAATCCAAACTATTTTATATTAAAAACTGAAGAACAGCCCCAAAATAATATTCTTGAACAGATCGGCATAAAAAATAATAAGAAAAATGTTTTTATAATGCTGCATGCATTAAGCGATGAGGTAAGAGAAGCATACCGGCATAATATTTATGCCGATTATAACGAATGGTATGTTGACACATTAAGAATTATAAAACAGATTGACGATGTGAACTGGATTATCAAAGATCATCCAATGTCCAGATTTTTTCATCAGGAAGACTATATACGATCTGTATTTGAAAAAAATAAAAAAGAACATATGTATTGGTGTGACCGGAAGATCAGCGGCATGCAGATCAAAGAGGCTGCCGATTGTGTCATTACCTGTGCAGGGGATGTGGGCATAGAATATTGGGCCTACGGCATACCGACAATCACCGTATCGAAGGCCTATTACTGTAATTGGGGCATTTCCTATAATCTCGAAACATTGCAAGAGTACGAAAATACGCTTAAAAATATTAAAAATATTCCCAGTCCGAAAGCAGAATCGATAAAAAGAGCACAGGCATGCCTGAGTGCGTTCCACGAAATGTCAAAAAGCAGTGATGCGTTTGCCAGTCTGGTTATGGATATGCGGCGTCTGATACTTAATTATTTAAAAAACGGCAATTTTGAGTACGGTTATGTGTTTCATATGTTCTGTCAAAAATATATCGATCTGCTGAATACATCTGGTTTAAAATCCAGTTCTGTATTCCAATTAAATAATATACATGAGGTATAATTTGATGTTTTATCTGATCATATTTCTGAACATAATCGTTATTTTACTGCTTTTAAAAATATATTCATTAAAAAGAACAGAAAAGACTGCAGAAACAGAAGCAAAACGCCAGTTTCAAAGGGCTGAATCATCGGATGCATCAAAAGCAGTACTGCTGCTCTGGCTGAAGCATAAGGCCCACGGCCATAAGCTGTCTGCCTATTTTACCGAGCATAATATGAAAACCATAGCAATTTACGGCATGGCAGAGGCCGGCATTCTTTTGTACCGCGAACTGAAAAATGACGGCATACATATTGCCTGTGGAATTGATCGCAGCAGCAGGTATGTCTGCGATGACCTGAATATTATAAAGCCTGATGAATTTACAGGCAATGTAGATGCGGTCATCGTGACGCCGGTATATTATTTTTCAGAAATATATGATTTATTTCATGATAAATTTAAAGGTGCCATACCCATTCTTGGCATGGATGAGATTCTATATGGATTAGGAGAAGTGTGATGTATGTTTACGAATAGCAGCCTGCATAAACTATTTTGCCACGATTTTGTTTATAAAGACGGGAAACTGTATTTTGCTGCCTATAATTTAAATGGCATTTTCTGTTTTGATATTAAACAGGAAACAAGCAGATTATTAGCATATATTCCTGATGAAATCAGTCAGGGAGGAAATGGTTATTATAATGCCATAGAATTATTGGACGGCAGGCTTTATATAGCACCAGACCACTGTAACACATTTGTGGTTTATGATACAGCAAGCGGGCAGCTGAGCCAGATATGGATGCCCGAAACGAAATATTTTTATCCAGAATACAGTAAATTTCATTCTATTGCAGCCTGGAAAAAGAAGGTCTATTTTATCCCATGCCGTTTTCCGGGCATTGTGGAGATGGATACACAAAAAAACAGGATGAAGATCTATGAAAACGATGTATTAGGAAATCAGGATATTCTTATTACAGATCAAATTAGAATTGGCACGAAGCTGTATATGCTGACCTGGAATTCGAAGCAGAAAGAGGCGGACGGCGTGCTGGTGTTCAATCTGCTGACCAGAAGGTATGAAGAGCTGCAGGCAGCTTCTGACATGAAAATTTATGCGTTTTGTAATGCGCAGGAAAGCATATGGATGATCTCCGATGCCGGACTGGCGGAGTACAAGCTTAGTACCGCAGAACAAAATCTATATGAGTTTCCTGCGGCGCTGTCAGAGAGAATACAGGCATTAAGAATCGTTTTTTACGATTTTAAGATCTGGATGTTTGCAGAAAACGGGGAATTTTTCTGCACGTTTCATATAGAAAATAAGACATACAGTGATTTGAACGATATACCAGACAGGCAGTGCCATAAATATCTGGTTAACAATTATGTTACAGCCAAAGTATATGATGAAAAGCTCTTTTATTTCAATGCGTCAGCGGGCACATTATACATTTTTGATCATGAAGTACAAAAAAAGTACGAATTAGGCATTCCACAGGAATATGATCAAAGCCCTTTGATCCGGCAGAGCATAAAGGATACAGAGGTTTTCTTAGAAGGCAGGGATTTGTCGGTATTTGGATGTTATTATGACCTGCAGGATTTTCTGCAGAGCCTTGACCTTGGCTTGAACGAAAAAAATGCAGATAAAAATGCAGGCCAGACGATTTATAATTTAATACGCAGCCAGATCACAATTTAAGCAGAAAATGCAGGAAAAGATTATGTTAAATAATAAAACAATATTAATTACAGGCGGAACGGGCTCTTTTGGAAATTATTTTTCAGAGTACATACTAAGTCATTATACGCCTAAGAAGATTATCATTTATTCCAGGGATGAATTCAAACAGTATCATATGGCAGGCTTATTTAAAAAATATGCGCCTTTTATGAGATTTTTTATCGGAGATATACGGGATAAGGAGCGCCTGCTGCGTGCATTGGACGGTGTGGATTATGTGGTACATGCAGCAGCATTGAAACAGGTTCCTGCATGTGAGTATAACCCGATTGAAGCGGTCAAAACAAATATAGACGGTGCAATCAATGTAGTAAATGCCGCCTTAGACACGCCGAGTGTAAAGCGGGTAGTTGCCCTGTCTACAGATAAGGCGGTAAATCCTATTAATCTATATGGGGGTACGAAGCTGGTATCGGACAAGCTTTTTATTGCAGCGAACGCGTATTCGGGCACAAAGGATATCTGTTTTTCCATTGTACGTTATGGCAATGTAGCAGGCAGCAGAGGCTCTGTGATTCCGTTTTTCAGACAGATGATTGAAAGCGGCAGCAGAGAGCTTCCGATTACGGATTACCGTATGACCAGATTCTGGATCAGTCTGGAGCAGGGCGTGGAGCTTGTGATCAAAGCGCTGACCGAAGCAAGGGGCGGTGAAACATTTATTTCCAAAATCCCCTCCTTTAAGATTACGGATCTGGCACAGGCCATGCTGCCGGACTGTCAAATGCCTGAGGTAGGCATACGTGAAGGCGAAAAGCTGCATGAAGTCATGATTACAAAAGAAGATTCTGCCACTGCTTATGAATATGAGAAGCACTATATTATTTATCCGCATTTCAGCTGGTGGGGAGAAGAGAATATTATCGCAGGCGGAAAGAAGGTAGCGCCGGGGTTTGAGTATAATTCGGGAAATAATACAGAGTGGCTAAACTGCGAGGATATTAGGAGAGCTATGAGGAAGGTGCTAATATGAAATATTGCAAAAGATGCCTGCAGCCGGATACCAGACCCGGAATCATTTTTAATGAGAACCAGATCTGTTATGCCTGTCTTTATGAAGAGAGCAAAAATAAGATTGACTGGCATATCCGTGAAGAAGAGCTCCGTGCAATTGCGGAGCATGCAAAAGAAGAGGCACGGGAGAATAAAAATCCATATGACTGTGTAATCGGTGTCAGCGGCGGTAAGGACAGTACATTTCAGGCAGTTTATGCAAGGGAGAAATTAGGGCTGCGCCCGCTTCTTGTAAACTGTGTTCCAGACGAAATTACAAAAATCGGCCTGCATAATATAGATAATCTGGCAGGGCTTGGGTTTGATGTTATAAAAATAAATACAAATCCTAAGATCGCAAGGCATCTGGCGAAACGAAGCTTTTACGAATATGGAAATATAGTGAAGGCGTCAGAATACTGCCTCTGGGCTTCTGCTTACATAATTGCAGACAAGTTTCATATACCACTGGTCATCCAGGGTGAAAATGCAGCATTAACATTAGGGGCAGCTGTTAAACAGGATACCTCAGGAGATGCATTTTCCGTTGTAAATTTAAATACACTGGGCGGCTGCAGTGCTGGTGAATGGGTGGATGATACAGTGACATCCGACGACTTATTTTTTTATCAGTTTCCTGATATTGACCGTATGAAGCAGAAAGGAATCAGGGCTGTTTTTTTACAATATTATGTCAAAGAATGGTCACAGGTAGCGAATGCGGATTTTTCAGCTGCAAGAGGGCTTTTGGGACGCAGCACACAAGACCTGCATGATCTTGGCCGTTATAGAAGATATTCGGCGTTAGACAGCGATCTTTTGATCGCCAACCAGATGATTAAATATTTAAAGTTTGGATTTGGTTTTGCAACGGATGAGGCATGCTACGATATCCGGGAAGGCAGAATATCGCGTGAAGACGCCGTCTGGCTGGTAAAAGAGTATGACGGCAGATGCGGCAGACAATATATCCGGCTTGTCTGTGATTATCTGAGTATCACTGAAGAAGAATTTTGGCGTGTTGTTGATCAATATGTAAATCAGCGGTTATTTGAAAAAGACGGCAGCGGGCATTGGCAGCCTAGATTTGAAGTTGGTGTAGATTTTAATGAAAATTAGAAAAAATCTAAGAAGGAGGCCGCATATTGATTGAGGGAATTTTTTTATCAGGCGCGCATGTCGGACTGCGTAAACTCCGTATTTCAGACATAGAAGGAGGATATGGATCCTGGCTGAATGATCTGGAAGTCTGCAGGTATAACTCCCATGGAAGGTTTCCCGCAGCAGAGGAACAGCTGCGAAAGTATGTGGAAGGCCTAGACGGCAGGGCGGCTGATCTGGTTATGGCAATGATTGATCTGGAGGATCAAAAGCATATAGGCAATATTTCACTTCAGAATATCAATTATATTGACCGCAGTGCTGAAATTGCCTATCTGCTCGGGGAAAAAGACTATTGGGGAAAAGGCAGGGCGGCAGAAGCTTCCAGACTGCTGATCTCCCATGGTTTTGAAAGGCTGAATTTACAGAGAATTTATTGCGGCACGAGTGATGATAATATAAGAATGCAGCATCTGGCTGAACGATTGGGCTTTGTGCAGGAAGGAAGGCGCAGAAGGGCTGTTTATAACAATGGAAAGTACCATGATATTATAGAATATGGCCTGCTGAAGTCCGAGTGGCGCGTGGTTTGAGGAAAAGTATGTATCGAGCAGTGATTATTGGCGCAGGAAAAATAGGAGCAGAATTTGACACGCCTTCTAGTGATAAAATTTTAACACATGCACATGCATTTTTAGAACATGAAGAGATGATTCTGGCCGGATTTTATGATGTGGACTATGCAAAGGCAGTGCATGCGGCCGAGATCTGGGGAGGACAGGCATTTCGGGAAATATCGGAGGCATTATGCGGTGCAGATGTAGTATCATGCTGTGTCCCAGATCAATTTCATGGAAAAGTATTGAAGGAAATCGCCGCATATAAGCCAAAACTGGTAATTACAGAAAAGCCGGTTGCGGTATCTGCTGACCAGGCAGAGGAAATACGGCAGATCTACCAAGGAAAGATTCCATGTATGGTAAATTACAGCAGGAGGTATATCAGGGAATTTGACGATCTGCGCAGAAGGATCAGGCAGTATGGGCGCTTTCTAAAAGGGGCAGGATATTATGGAAAAGGGATTTTACATAATGGCTCCCATATGATTGACCTTATGCAGTATCTGCTGGGAAATGTGGAGATACTGGAAAGAACGGAAGGATGGATACCTGATCTGGAGGGAGATCCGAGCGTGGATGTGACAATGCAGATTGCACAGGGGGTATTTTCTATGCTGGCGGTCGACAGCCGTATCGTTACTGTTTTTGAATTGGATTTGTTTTTTGAAAAGGCCAGAATCCGCATTTTGGAAGGCGGAAAGAAGATTGCGTATTATGAAATAAAGGAATCTGCAGTATATCAACACTATTACAATTACAATCTTGTGCAGACTGTTTCTGTCAGCGACAGCGCTGCCATGCAGGGGCTGGCAGAAAATGCAGTTTTGTTTTTAAAAAACGGGGAAGAGATGAAATGCACGTTGGAAGACGGCATTACAGTATTACAAACGTGCATGCAGATTCAGGAAATGTAGGATGGGAGATATACTTTTTTTTGCAAGAGATCCGGCGGGGGCAAACGTTATTCTGCCGGTTTATAACAGGCTGAAAAATAAATACAGTACACAGGTATTCGCGAAGGATTATGCATGGAAACGGCTTTCGAAGGAGCTTGGGCATAAAGCAGGCAATATTTCAGATGAGTATAAAAACGGAACCTATGAGGAGATTCTTTTGTTTTTACAGGAAAGGGACATAGATCTTGTGGTTACGGCCACCAGCCTGGATGACTATACGGAGCGCTATCTGTGGAAAGCGGCAGAAAGGCTGCATATAAAAGCTTTTGCGATTCTGGACCAGTGGATCAATCTGGGAATCCGCTTTTCGCAGTATGATTATAAGCACAGGGAGCAGTACGAGAAAAATCACAGCCACACTTTTTTGCCATACCGGATTCTGGCAATGGATGAGCTGGCAAAAAAACGGCTGATCGGGGAAGGCGTGCCGGAAAAGAAAATCATTATAACAGGACAGCCCCACTTTGATACGGTTTTAGAACGATATGAAAGCGCGCATGAGGCATATGACAGGGAATATTATAATATTGTATTTGTTTCAGAGCCGATTTTAAAAGACTATGATTCCGGCGATATGCAGCATTTGTACTTAGGATATAATGAAATCACTATATTTACAGCGCTATATCGGCAGATTACAAGGATTCTGCCTGAAATGAAAAAGAATGTCCGCCTGATTATAAGGCCGCATCCAAGGGAAGAGGCAGAAAAATGGAATGCCTGCCAAGCAGAATATAGCAGCAGCCGGATCGAAGCTGTGTGCGACAGGGATACCGATAGTTTTTCTGTTTTAAAAGCAGCTGATCTTGTGTGCGGCATGTCTTCTATGTTTTTGCTGGAGGCAGTAATATGCGAGAAACCTATTATGAGCATAGAGATTGGGCTGCGGCAGGAAAATCCGTTTATATTAGAAGCAGCCGGCATATGTAAAAGTATATTGGATGAAAATACGTTATACAATAAACTACGGGATAACATGATATATGCGGCAGAAAACAAGGAACATGCAGCAGGTTTTTCATATATAAAACATGCTGCAGGGCACGTGGCAGCAGTTATAGAGGAGGCGGTACAACATGGGTAAACTGGCATTGAATGGCGGGAAAAAAGTACGGACAGAGCTTTTTCCGGCCTATCGTGTAATTGGAAAAGAAGAAGAAACTGCTGTTATAAATGTCTTACGATCCGGGATTCTTTCGAAATATCTCGGATGCTGGGCAGACGATTTTTATGGAGGCCCCCAGGTGCGGGCATTAGAACAGGAATGGGCCGAATATTATGGCGTAAAACATGCTGTAGCTGTTAATTCAGCCACATCTGCTTTATATTGTGCGGCAGGGGCAGTCGGATTAGCGCCTTTAGATGAGGTAATTGTATCGCCCTATACGATGTGTGCATCGGCGACAGCGCCGCTGATTTATAATGCGGTTCCGGTATTTGCAGATATTGAATACGATTATTATTGTTTAGACCCGGATGACGTTGAGAAAAAAATAACCGATAAAACAAGAGCTGTTATTGTCGTAGATCTATTGGGACAGCCTTATAATGCAGAAAGAATCAGGGATATCGCTGGGAAGTATGGACTTTATATAATAGAAGATAATGCGCAGGCACCGTTTGCTGCATATAAAAATAAATATGCAGGAACACTGGGAGATATCGGCATATTTTCGTTAAACTACCATAAGCATATTCACTGCGGGGAAGGTGGTATTTTAGTCACAAATGACGATGAGTTAGCCGAGCGGCTGAGGCTTATCCGAAACCATGCAGAAGCTGTAGTGGAAAATAAGGGTGTTACAAATTTAAACAATATGATTGGCTTTAATATGCGAATGACCGAGATTGAAGCGGCGATTGCTAGGGAACAGTTAAAGAAATTAAGAGCATTGGTTGAAGAAAGAAGACGAAATGTAGCTTATTTAGAAAATGCATTAAAAAATATTCCGTTTTTAACTATGCCTAAAGTAAGAGAGGGTTGCAGCCATTCTTATTATATACATGCAATAAAATATGACGAAACGAAAACCGGCGTATCCAGAGAAAAATTTGTGCAGGCCGTGCAGGCAGAATTGATGCCGATTGAACTGCGGGAAACAGAGGGTGTTAAGGTCGGATTAGGCTATATGCAGCCGTTGTATCAGCAGCCGTTGTTCCGTCAGAAAACGGCATACGGTAATACGAGATATCCTTTTTCGGAATCTGTGAATTATCTAAGCGGCTGCTGCCCGGTATGCGAGAAGGTATGCAGCTCAGAAACTATTTTTCATGAATTAATGCGTCCGTTTATGTCAACCAGCGATCTGGATGACGTAATAGAAGCATTTTATAAAGTATCTGACCACTTGGATGAATTAATCTAAAATGAATATAAAAAAGAGGTTCAACATGTCTGACAAATGCCTGGCAATCATACCTGCAAGGGGCGGGAGCAAGAGAATTCCAAATAAAAATATAAAAGAATTTTGTGGAAAGCCGATTATACAGTATTCCATCGAAACCGCTGTTAATAGTGCTGTTTTTGATGAAATAATGGTATCAACGGAAAGCGAAGAGATCAAACGGACTGCGAAGGCGTGCGGCGGCAGTGTTCCGTTTATGCGTTCTGACCAGACGGCACAGGATATGTCCATGACACATGAGGTCATATTGGAAGTATTGGAGCAGTACCAAAAAAGGGGAAGAAGCTTTACATATGTCTGCTGCATATATCCGACAGCGCCGTTTATTACAGAGGACAGGCTGAGAAAAAGCTATGAAATGCTCGAACGCACAGGGGCAGACGGTGTCGTGCCGGTTACGGCTTTTTCATTTCCGCCGCAGAGATGTTTTGTAATCAGGGACGGAAAAGTACAGTACCAATGGCCCGAAAACCGGCTGGTCCGGTCGCAGGATCTGGAGAACTGGTATCATGACTGCGGGCAGTATTATTTTTTGCGCGTCAGCTCATTTTTGATGCAGAAAAGTTTAATTATGGAAAATACAATACCGGTTATAGTAAATGAAATGGAAGTCCAGGATATAGATAACTATGATGACTGGAATCTGGCGGAAGTCAAATATCAGATAAAAAGTAAGAGAACATGAGACTATACGAAAAATTACAAAAACAAACTTATATTATTGCGGAGATGTCTGCAAATCATGCCGGGAGCTATGCACATGCGAAAGAACTTATTCATGCAGCCAAAGAAGCGGGTGCTGACTGTATTAAAATACAGACATATACGCCGGATACGCTGACCATTAATTGTGATAACAAGTATTTTCGCATCCAGGGCGGAACATGGGCGGGGCAGACTTTATATCAGCTATATGAAAAAGCTTATACTCCGTGGGAATGGCAGGCAGACTTAAAAGCAGAAGCGGAAAAAATAGGCATCGATTTTTTTTCAACACCCTATGATAAAACGTCTGTTGATTTTTTAGAAGGCATAGGAGTGGAATTTTATAAAATTGCCTCCTTTGAGCTGGTAGACATTCCATTTATCCAGTATGTCGCGTCAACAGGAAAGCCGATGATCCTGTCAACGGGGATGGCTTCTTTCGATGAGATCAGGGAGGCAGCAGAGGCAGTACGCAGTATGGGCAATGAACAGTTTGCACTGCTTTACTGTACAAGCGCCTATCCTGCCGCAGCAGATCAAATGAATCTTAGGACAATGGTACATATGAAAGAGCTGTTTGGCGTTCCGGCGGGGTTATCCGATCATTCCCTCGGGTCAGCAGCGGCAGTGACAGCCGTTGCGATGGGGGCAGCCATTATAGAAAAACATTTTTGTCTTGGGAAGGAATACGAAAATCCAGATGTTTCTTTTTCTATGAACCCGGATGAATTTAAGCAGATGGTGGATGACATACGGCAGGCAGAACAAGCGATTGGAAATGTCCGGTACGGGCCGTCTCAGCAGGAAAAAGGCAATATGATATTCCGGCGGTCGATTTTCTGCACGCAGGATATCAAAAAGGGTGAATGCCTTACGGAACAAAATGTAAAAATCATTCGTCCGGGATATGGGATGGCACCGAAATTCTATCCGCATATATTAGGAGCAGCTGCCGTTAAGGATATTCAAAGGGGCACGCCGGTTGATTTTTCGATGATAAAAACGGACAGCCCGATTATTCGGAAGGAATTGACATGAAGTCCATAATTTATCTGACGAACAATAAAAATACATTGGAATTATACCGCTGGCTGAAGCAGAAAGTATGTGTTCATTTATTCAGTGATAAGCTGACGCTGGATCAGGCAGTTAGGTTAAATCCAGATTTGATTATAAGCTATAATTATAGATATTTAATTTCTTCTGATGTCATTGCATATATGGACGGCAGGATGATCAATCTGCATTGCTCCTATCTGCCATGGAACCGGGGTGCTGACCCGAATTTTTGGAGCTTTTATGACCATACTCCAAAAGGTGTGACGATTCATCAGATTAGTGAAAAACTAGACAGAGGTAAGATTCTTTATCAGAAAGAATGCTTTTTTTATCCCGAAAATGAAACATTTGCAACAACTTACTGTAAGCTGCACAATGAAATGGATGAATTATTGAAAATGCATTGGGAGGATATTTTAAGCGGCAGTTATGAGCTGTATGACCAGCCTGGCAGCGGGAGCTATCATTCGAGCAATGACTTAAAAAGGATTCGTGAATATGTGGATTTTCAATGGACAGATAACATTCAAGAAATATTAGGCAGGATTTCGGAGAGGCAGAATGATATACATACGGACAGACGCGAATGAAGTAATAGGTGCAGGCCATGTGATGCGATGCCTGTCTATAGCGGACGCGCTGAGGAATGCTGGTAAAAAAATATGTTTTATTACTTTTGAGTCAAATACAAAAATATTGGCAGAGCAGAGGGGATTTCCAAGTATTGTTTTAGACAGCAGCTGGAATCAGCTGGAGCAGGAAATCCCGCTCATCCGGCAGCTTTTAAAAATAACAGGTACGCAGGAACAGGCAGTTCTGGTAGATTCTTATTTTGTGACAGAGGCTTATATGACGGAGCTGGGGCAGTTGGCGAAAGTAATTTATATAGATGACTTATGCGCAGGTCATCTTACATGTGATCTTTTGATTAATTATTCGCTCTATGCACAGGACATGCCGTACAGTCAGTTTTATACAGATACAAAGCTGCTGCTGGGGTGCCGGTACGTTCCGCTCAGGGACAGCTTTTGGCATATTGAACCAAAGAAGACAGCGGGCAGGGCAGATGATATTTTAGTATTGACAGGCGGCTCGGATACCGTTCATTTTGCATTGAACTTTGTAAAAGCCGTTCTTGAAAAACAGCGGCAGTGCCTGACAGGGCGGCGTTTTCATATAGTATGCGGGTTTTATAATCCCGATCGTTTAAAAATAGAGAAGCTGTGCCAGAATGCAGACAATCTGGTGCTTTATCAAAATATTAGTAATCTGCGTGAGATTATGTGCAGGGCAGACATTGCGGTTTCGGCAGGCGGATTTACGTTATACGAATTATGCGCATGTGGAACCCCGGTAATTACGTATGCGTCCGCTGATAATCAAATGAATAATATTCAAAAATTTTCTGCGTCAGGGCTTATGCAGTATAGCGGGGACGCCAGAAGAGCGGATTATAGCTATCCAGAATTGTTGGAAAAAATAGAAGCGCTGTCCGCGGATCTGGTACAAAGGCAGCAGGTTTCATATAAAATGCAGCAGATCGTAGATGGAGGCGGCGCGGGCAGGATAGCAGAAATTGTACTAGAGTGTGTTTGAAAGAAGGTAAATACTATGTCCATCCCATATGGCAGACAATGCATAGAAGATGATGATATACAGGCAGTCATAGATGTCTTACAGGCAGATTATCTTACGACAGGCCCCAAAATAGAAGAATTTGAGCAGGCTGTCGCAGCGTATGTCAACGTCCAGTACGCAGTAGCGGTTTCCAATGGAACGGCGGCTCTTCATGCTGCCTGTTTTGCCGCCGGCATCAAGGCGGGAGACGAGGTCATTACTACGCCGATTACATTTGCTGCCTCTGCAAACTGCATCATGTATTGCGGCGGTACGCCTGTATTTGCAGATATCGATCCTGATACATATAATATTGACCCAAAAGAAATCGAGCAAAAAATTACCAGCCGGACGAAAGCAGTCATACCGGTTCATTTTGCGGGCCAGCCATGTGATATGGATGAAATTCATAAAATCGCTGAAAAATACAGCCTGACTGTAATTGAAGACGGGGCACATGCACTGGGTGCCAGGTACAAAGGGAAAAAAATCGGCGGCCTGTCTGATATGACAATTTTTAGTTTTCATCCTGTAAAGCCGATCACTACCGGCGAGGGCGGAATGATTGTCACCAATGACAGGCATCTGTATCAAAGGCTGCTTTTCTTCCGCAGCCACGGCATCGTCAAAGATCCTGCCTTTCTGCAGCAGTACGAAGGGCCATGGTACTACGAGCAGCAGTTTTTAGGCTATAACTACCGCATTACGGACATCCAGTGTGCTCTGGGCCTCAGCCAGATGAAAAAAATAGATCGTTTCTTAGAAAAAAGACGTGAGGCAGCGAGAAAATACGATGAGGCTTTTAGAGACTGCAAAGACCTGATCCTGCCATACCAGATGGAAGGCGCAGACAGCGGATGGCACTTATATACGATACAGGTACTGCACCATGACCGCAGGACATTTTTTGAGTATCTCAAAGAAAAAGGCATAGATGTCAATGTGCATTATATCCCTGTCTACAGACATCCATATTACCGCAGCCGCGGCTTTCGCAGCTGCAGCTGCCCGAATGCAGAGGCTTATTACAGCCGGGCAGTAAGCCTGCCTATTTTTCCGTCGCTTACAGAAGGGGAACAGCAGTATATTATTGAACAGATATGGACTGCGGTATCCTCCCGCAGATTGTGACGCATATCATGCCCTGTGGGTACATTTGACAGAAAGCATTTTTCAAATACGCTCTAGAGCGTGTTTGAAAAATCATTCCCGCCAAATGCACGCCCCACTTTGCGGTATATTTGGCCCTCATTCGGTCAACGTAGCCCGCTACGCCTCCCTCATTCGGGTCAAATCTCCCACAAATTGTGACGCACATTTGACAGAAAGCATTTTTCAAACACGCTCTAGGAGAAACCTTATGAATATTTATATCTGGGGCACCGGCCGGGGTGCACATGCAGTTTTAAGCTGCTTAAAAAAAGACCGCTGTGATATACTTGGATTTATCGACAATAATCCAGAAAAACAGCATACAGTCTTTGAAAATAGCAGTGTCCTGCCATTTGAGGGCATATCGCAGGATTTTGATTATATAATTATATCGATAATCCAGTACAAGACCGTGCTGTACCAGCTGGGCAGAATGAATTTTACGGATCTTTCCCGGGTGATTGTCTTTTATGATGAAGGCTGCTGCGGCAGGAAAGAATATGAATCAATACTGGATGCGTATTTATGGAAGATTACCCTGTTAGAACAAAAAGTTGCGGATTTGGAAACTAAATTGGAAATACGGGTTCGAAATGCCGGGTATGAAATAGCAGACGGCATAAAAAAAGAAAAATATCAATTTCCAAAGCTGGCGTATATGGAAGAAGCTGTATACAAAATCATTCATGATAAGTGTTCATTTGTGCGTTACGGGGACGGAGAGTTCGAGATCATGGCAGGTAAGGAGCACCCGGTATTTCAAAAATACCAAAAAGAGCTGGCAGAAAGGCTCCGCGAAGTTCTAAAGGCCGACGATGAACGGCTGTTGATCGGGATTGCAGATAATTATGGATGTCTGGACCGTTTTCCGGCAGATGTGGCGGACGGCATACGGCTTTATATGACGGACGAAATACGAAAATATCATATGTCAGTATTAGAGTCCGACCGCATTTACTATGATGCCTATATGTTTAAGGCATTCTATCCGCACCGTGACAGAGAACATACAAAACAGCGCATTGATTTTATTAAGCAGATCTGGAATCAGAGGGATGTAGTTATCATCGAAGGCGACAAGACACGCGCGGGATATGGAAATGATCTGTTTGACAATGCAGCTTCATTAAAAAGAATACTGGCACCTACCCAGAATGCATTTGACATGTACGAAGACATTTTAAATGCGGCGCTTTGCATAGATCAAAGCTGCCTGATCTTAGTTATACTCGGCCCGGCTGCGGAGCCGCTTGTATATGATTTAATGCGCAGCGGTTATCAGGCAGTCGATATCGGGCAGATCGATATGGATTACGAATGGTATCTTGCCGGTGCGGGATTCAAAGTGCCGATTCCCGATAAATATGTATCCCAGCTGCCGCCCGTGGAAGTGCGTGATCTTACGGATGAAGCATATAACAGTCAGATTTTAAAAAATCTCTGTGAAGCTTAAACGCATTGCTTATGCAGATATGAAACGCGGATTCAGATCAAGAAAACGGAAGGAAAAATATGCAGCAGAAAATAGGAAACGTTATATTAGATAAGACTTTTTACAAAGGGGAAGACCTTTATTCGGACGGGGAGATTGAGGATGTGATTCTGCAGGCATATGAAAATGGCAGGGCAGAAGAATTGCTGCACAGCAGCAGTGCATGGCCGGTGCTTTATCATATATCGGATATCCGGGAAAATATTCTGGAATGGTATCCGGTCGATAAAAATGCCGATGTGCTTGAAATCGGCTCCGGCTGCGGGGCAGTGACAGGGATTTTGAGCAGAAAAGCACGGAGCGTGACATGTATCGATTTATCGGTAAAAAGATCTTTGATCAATGCATATAGAAATGCAGATAAGGATCATATACGTATTTTTATAGGAAATTTTCAAGATATCCGCTTGGAGCAGAAATTTGATTATATTACACTGATAGGTGTATGGGAATATTCCGGCTTATATGTCCAGGATGAAATGCCGTACCATAAAATGCTTTCTATTGTAAGGGAATATTTAAAGCCTGACGGGAAGATTATCGTGGCGGTTGAAAACAAAACAGGGCTGAAATACTGGAACGGTGCAGCAGAAGACCATACAGGAAGGATGTACAGCGGGCTGAATGATTATATTGATGACGGGCATATCAGGACTTTTTCAAAAGCAGAAATAGAAGAGATTTTATCTGAGGTCGGGCTGGGAGAGTACCTATTTTATTATCCGATGCCTGATTATAAACTGCCGGATACGATTTATACAGATGATATGCTGCCCATGCCGGGAGATATCCGGGTATATCGAAAGGATTATGTACTGCCCAGAATATATAACTTTTATGATGCCGCCGTATCTGACCAGGTCTGCAGGGATCGGATGTTTTCTTATTTTGCCAATTCGTATCTATTTGTCTGCAGCAGAGGGAAAGCAATAGATAAAAGCATTTATCAAACAGCAGATGACAAACAGGAAAGTAATGGATGCAGGACGGTATTTGTGAAATATAGTACCGAGCGGAAGAAGCAGTTTCAGACTGCCACGGTTATTCAGTGTATGAACCACACAGTCCGCGTTGTCAAAAAAGCATTGAATCATGAATCAGAATCCCATATAAAAAAGCTGAAGCAGAATGAGCAGTTGTGGAAAGGCATGCTGCCGGGATTAAAATATGTGGACGGTGAAGAACGAAACGGAGTGTATATGGTGCCTTTTATAGAAGGCAGAAATATAGATCATATGGCGTATTCATACAGGCATTGTCCCGGAAAAATGGCAGAATATATCAGGAACATTATTAACAGCTATTTAAAGCCGGATGAAAACAGCATGACTGCGTTTGTAGAATGTGCACGATTTCGAACTATATTTGGGAGCACAGGAGACAGCTTAAAAGACAGTCGGTGTCTGAGGGTGTCGAATATAGACCTTTTATTTTCCAATCTGAGATTGTGTAAATATGAGCGGAATAATGAAGAACGAAATAATGTGGAATTAAATGAAGAACGAAATAATGGAGAACGGAATAATATTGAACTGTACAATTTTGATTATGAATGGGTCTTTGATTTTCCGATTCCCTATGAGTATGCGCTCTGGAGAGCGGTTGACCAATTGTACGATCAATATGCGGTCTATTTAAAAAATAAAATCAGCCGGCGTGATTTTTATGATCAATGCGGTCTGGATTCTGGCAGAGCAGGCATTTATAAACGGATGGAAAGAAATTTTTCAAATTATGTCTATGGGAACAAGTATATCGAACAGTATAAGAAGCATGTAATTACGCAGACAGTCAATATTATGTGAGGATAGAGAGGGACTGTGTATCATATTCTGCAGGAATATAGGGCAGGAAGAGTTTGGGGTTATAAACAGCATGAATGGAAATGAAAATAAATATTATGATTATTACCTGCTGCTGAACCACTGGCTGGAGGCAGGGCACTACGGGCATAGCTCAGCAGAATATTTTGAACAGGCAGGGATGAAAAATATAGCCATTTATGGAATGGGTGATCTTGCAAACCGGCTGATGGAAGAGCTGAAAGGGACGGACATAACGGTTGCATACGGCATTGACCGGGATGCAGCCGTATCGGTCTCCAGAATCGGCGAGGTATATTCGCCGCAGGATCAGCTGGCTGAAGTCGATGCCGTGATCGTGACGCCGATAACAGCGTATGAGAGTGTCAAGGATCTATTGCAGGAAAAGATGCAGGCGAAAATAATTTCTTTAGAAGAAGTGATATGGAGTATCTGATGGGAGTATCTGACATGAGGTTAATTGCTTTTTATCTTCCGCAGTTTCATGAGATTCCAGAAAATAATGACGCGTGGGGAAACGGATTTACAGAGTGGGTAAATGTAAAAAAAGGAAAAAGGTATCTGGACTTTCAGCGGCAGCCGCGTGTTCCGCTGGAACGCAATTACTATAATCTGCATGACATAAGCGTGTTAAAATGGCAGGCGGCACTTGCAGAAAGATACGGCATATTTGGGTTCTGCTTTTATCATTATTGGTTTCAAGGAAAAATGGTTTTGCAGACGCCTGTTAAAAATCTGCTGGAGCACAGGCAGATCGGCATGAATTATTGTTTTGCATGGGCAAATGAATCATGGACAAAGACCTGGCATGGGGCGGGCGGAAACAAAGAAATACTTATTCCGCAGACCTATGGAGGGAAGGAAGAATGGAAAGAGCATTACGAATATTTTCAGCCGTATTTTCAAGATGCGCGTTATATAAAGGAAGGAAACAGGCCGGTTTTATTGATTTACCGGCTGAGAAATATTCCAGAATTTAACCAGATGATCAGATATTGGAATGACCTGGCGCAGGCAGATGGTTTTGGCGGAATATTTTTGATTTCCATGGACGTAGCGCATGAAAATGTACATATGAGCTGCTGGGTAGACGGACATGTGGATTTTGAGCCGAACAGGACAAAGTATGAATTGTTAAATCATCCGGGCAGCAGGCAGTGCTGTCCTATGGCATTGGATTACGAACAGTTTACCGAGCATATGCTGAGCATTCCGCATGGGAAAAACCATTACCGTACTGTATTTGTGGATTATGACGATACGCCAAGGCGCGGGGAACGGGGCATTTGTATGAAAAATGCTGCACCAGAAGCCTTTGGACGCAGCCTTTCTATGAGCATGGAGCTAAGCCGCAGGGAAGGCAACGAGCTTTTATTTTTAAATGCATGGAATGAGTGGGGAGAGGGAAATTATCTGGAGCCGGATGAGAAATGGAGATATTCTTATCTGGAAAAGGTAAGGCAGTGCATGGAGCCTGTAGAGCAGTTGGAAAAGGGTTTGGAGGAATGAATTATGGATCAGTCCAAAGATGTTGTAACGGTAATTGTGCCTGTCTATAATGCACAGCTATATATCAGTGACTGTATAGAAAGCATTTTGAGACAGACTTATCAAAATCTGGAAATCATACTGGTTGATGACGGCTCCTCGGATCAGTCCAAAGATCTATGCAATCATTATAGCAGGATGGACAGCAGAATCCGGGTTATTCATCAGGTAAATCAGGGCGTGGCCGCTGCAAGAAATATGGGGATTCGAAATGCCTCGGGAACGTATGCGGTATTTGTGGATGCAGATGATTATATCGATCCAGACAGCGTGGAATATCTTATGCAGTATCAGCATTTTGATCTGGTATCCTGTTCATTTTATAAAAACTTTGATGAAACAGATGAAAAAATCGTAGATGTAATGGCAGGATGCGCATATGCAGATACCGATGAAAAGAAGCAGCAGCTGCAGCATGGCAGCAGTCTGATACCGGGATGTGCATATGCAGATGTGCAGCATATGTCTGAGCTGAAAAAGAAAATGATGTACAGCAGTGATCAGGTATTTAATGACCTATTGGCCTCTATGTGCAATAAATTATTCCGGCTGGATATTATCAGATCCTTTTATGAAGATCTGAATACAGATATTGCATACGAGGAAGATGCGGCTTTTGTATATACATATATACTAAAGTGCAGCTCAGCGGTGATCTGCGAGAGGGCGTACTATCATTACAGAATACACAAAGATTCAGCGGTTCATTCAAATTATCGGTATTTTCTGAAAAATGTAAATGATTTATATATATATTTGGAGACATTGTTTCAAAATGATGCGGAATATGAGAGCTTATTGTATCAGCTGCAGAGATGGATTGTAGAACTGTCTTTGTATGGGCTGAATGAAAAGATGAATTTTATGGAGCAGGTAAAGGTGCCTTCTTATGCACTGCCGTTTGAAGAACAGATACGGAATAAGGATGTCATTTTGTATGGTGCGGGCAAAATCGGACGGGACTATTACAGGAGCATGTGCCGCAAAGGAATGAGGATACGGGCATGGGTAGATAAATCCTTTGCTGAAAGATCGGGAAATGACCTGCCGATTGAATCGCCGGAGCGGCTGTCGGCAGTGGATTATGACTATATACTTTTAGCAGTAAAGGAAGAAAAAATGTCACAGGGAATCCAGAGGGATCTGGTCAAAAAGGGTGTGGAAGAGTCAAAGATTTTGTGGAAGGTGCCGAGCCTGTTTTTTTAGAAAGCGTTAAGGGAGGAAGATGATCTTGGCAGAGGCTGAAATCGTAATATACGGCGCGAAGTCCATTGCGCTTGGAGTAGGCATGGCGGTACGGGAACTGTATCCAGAATGTACCCTGCGCTGTTTTCTGGTCAGTTCCCTTGACAGGAATTCATCTGTACTGATGGGGCTGCCGGTTCGGGAGATACAGGAATTTGCTGCCCATACAGAGAAGAATCATTTGGAACGGTTTCATGTGCTGATCGCAACGCCTGAGGATATGCATCCAGATATTGTCAGTACTTTAAGGCAGCATGGGTTTTCGAATTATACGTGTATGGATTCTCGGAAAGAAGCTGTGCTGATGGAACGTTATTTTGCAAAAATAGGACGGTTTGCGTCTGTGCATAGCCTGCAGCCGGCAGATCAGGGCATCCGCCTGCAGGTATTTTTGGCAAAGTCATCAAAAGACCGCCAGTTAAAAAATACTTATCAAAAAAATACTTATCAAATGCCGCATTGGGCACAACTGATTCAGGTCGGGGCAGAAAAAACGAGCGGATACAGCCGGGAGGCGGCTGTTTATACAGATCATCTGGGCACTCATATTTCTGAGAAAAACGGAAATTACTGTGAGCTGACGGCCCTGTACTGGATATGGAAGAATTTATTAGGAAGACAGCACAATGAGCTGTTGGATCAGTCCACCAGCCCGGCTTATTTTGGGCTGTTTCATTATCGCAGAATTTTAGACCTGTCAGACCTGGATTTAAAAAGAATGAGGGCAGGAAATGTAGATGTAGTGCTTCAGTTTCCGACACTGCATGAGCCGGATATCAGCGAGCATCATGCCAGATATATAAAGGAGGGAGACTGGCAGGCAGTGCAGCAGGCGCTGGCGCAGCTGCAGCCGGATTATGCCGCAGCATTTTCAAGGATCATGTCCCAGCCTTATTTTTATAATTATAACCTGATCGTTGCAAAGCGGCAGGTACTGGCGGATTACTGTGCATGGCTGTTTCCGATACTGGAACGGACGGAGCAGCTGAGCACGCCTAAGGGATGGGAGCGGCAGGACCGCTATATCGGCTATCTGGGTGAGAATCTCATGACTCTGTATTTTTTATACCACAGGAAAGATCTAAGGATCTATCATACGGGGCGTCTGATGCTGACATAGGCGCAGGGATATGCATATATTTTCAGCAGCGTAACAGCACTGGCATGTATGAAGAATATATTGTAACAGCATTGGCAGGTAAGGAGAATACATAATATGGAATTTGAGCTGACAGCCTCCATGATGTGTGCCGACTATGGCAGTCTGGAGCGAGAAGTAAAAAATCTGGAAGAAGGGGGTATAGACTCTTTTCACATAGATATTATGGACGGCAGGTATGTGCCTAATTTTGCCATGTCATTAAACGACCTGCGCTATATCGCCCGTGCGACGGAAAAGCCGATGGATATTCACCTGATGATTGAGCACCCAAATAACCGGATCGGACTTTTTTTGGACAGCCTGCGTAAAGGGGATACGGTTTATATCCATCCCGAAGCAGAGTACCATCCGTCAGCGACGCTTCAGAGCATTATCAATGCCGGGATGGTGCCGGGGATCGCAGTCAATCCCGGCACGAGTGTGGAAACGGTAATGGAGATGCTGCGCATTGTAAAAAAAGTACTTGTAATGTCTGTCAATCCGGGGAATGCAGGGCAGATGTTCCTTCCGTATGTGGGCAAGAAAATTACAAAGCTGCTTGCACTCAAGGAAGATATGGATTTTGAAATCTACTGGGACGGAGCCTGCAGCGCGGACAAGATTCTGGAATTTGCCCCAAAGGGCGTGAGGGGATTTGTGCTAGGCACGACACTGCTGTTTGGGAAAGGCAGGCCGTACGGAGAAACACTGCAGGATATACGGGAGCTGAAGTTTTAAAGTACGTTCTGTAAGGTATGGAGGAGGAGCATGAATATTGCACTGGTATTATCCGGCGGTACGGGTACAAGGCTTGGGGCGGGCATACCTAAGCAGTACATCAGGGTAGGCGGCAGACCGGTTATCGCCTATTGTCTGGAAGGACTGCTTGCATGCGGCAGCATACATGCAGTACAGATTGTCGCAGACGAACAATGGAGAGAGATGATCGGGGAATGCATAGCAGCAGCCGGGGCACCGGAAAAGCTGCGTGGATTTTCCGCGCCGGGGGAAAACAGGCAGCTGTCGGTTCTAAACGGGCTGGAGGATATACGGGGTTATGCGGCCGATGAGGATTATGTATTTATCCATGATGCGGCCAGGCCTGTCCTGAGTGGGTGCCAGATTATGGAGTGCTTAGAGGCAGCGGCAGGGCATGATGGTGTGGTTCCGGTACTGCCGATGAAGGACACTGTTTATGCAAGTGCTGACATGCATAAGATCTCATCACTGCTGGACCGCGGCAGCATCTTTGCCGGGCAGGCACCGGAAGTGTTCCAGATTGGAAAATATTATAAAGCAGTAAAAAGTCTGCTGCCGGAGCGGATTTGGCGGATCAATGGCTCGGCAGAGCCTGCGGTTTTGGCGGGGCTTGATGTTATAATGATTCCGGGGGATGAGACGAACTTTAAGATCACTACAAGAGAGGATTTAGAGAGTTTCCGCAGGATGATTAGAGACAGGGATGAAAAGACTGTAAAGCGGGCCGTTTCACAAAAATGAAACGGCCCCTTTTTTTAATGCTGCTGCGTAACACATCTGCTGTTTTTAATTTTTTCGTTGGCACCTTCTACATTCATTCTGGAAAGTACGAGCATAATCAATACCGTAAAGATAAAAGGCAGCCACAAGTACATAAACTGCATCATATCAAGGGCTGACTGAGGCTGTGTGGCATTTGTGCCGACATAGCCGCTGAGCTCTAAGAGCCAGCCTGCGACGGCAGTGCCGATCCCGCCGCCGACTTTGATACCGAGGGAAGTGCAGGAGTACATTGTCCCGTCTACCCGTTTTCCCTGCGTCAGATAGGTGTACTCGGAGCAGGAGGCGATCACGGCATTCATATCGCCCTGCCACGGGCCCTGTCCCAGTGCCGCAAGTGCCGTAAAGGCCAGCATCAAAGGGACATTTCCCATATATCCGGCAGCAACTACAAGCGCCCTGCCGATTACGGCAATGATATACCCTCTTAAATTTAGCTTATACATGCCCTTCCATCTGCCTACCAGTGCCGGTGTAAAGATCAGCGCTATGATCAGCGGAATATTTACTGCCCAAGCAAACTGGCCGAACAGGTTTTTATTTTTTAATACCCATGTCATATAAAAAAGTCCTGAACCGATCATGGCACTGTACAGCTGCTGTAAGATGTAGGCTGCGCAGATCATCAGATAGTACTTGTTTTTTAGAAGCAGCCGGAAAGCCTGAATCAGGCCGTACTTTTCTTCCGTGCTGGATGCCCTTTCCCTGCTTGTTTCTTCTTCTGGAAGCTCCTTTACGGAAAGGCAGGAGATTGTATTGACAATCAGGCCGATGACCGCATAGATGACTGCCACCAGCCGCCAGGCTGCGGCGTCGCCTCCGCACTTGTCTACAAATCCTACTGTAATTGTCTGGATCAGAAGGCTTGTTGAAAATGCAAAGATAAAACGGTAAGAACCCATCTGCACGCGTTCCTTGCTGTTTTTTGTAACAAGAGAGGTAAGTGCCGAATAAGCGATGTTGTTTGCTGTATAGAATACACTGTTAAGCAGCGTGTATGCTATGAAAAACCAGACATACTGTGCCGTCCTGCCCAGGCTGGCAGGCACTGCAAAACAGGCAACCAGTGTAATGGCGCAGCCGATGTAGCCGTACAGCATCCACGGCCTTGCTTTTCCAAGCTTACTGTGTGTCTTATCGATCATGGAACCAAAAAATATATCTGTAAATCCGTCAAACAGCTTTGATACGGCGATCAATGTGCCTACCATTCCTGAGGACAGGCCGATCGTATCGGTCAGATAAATCATGACAAACGAGGCCAAAAATGCATATACTACATTTCCTGCTATATCGCCTGAGCCGTATCCTATTTTGTTATACCATTTTAAATATGTCCTTTCTTCCATAAGCGTCTCCCTCTAATAATATACATGAATTTACTTTTTTAAAAACGGAACTAGTGTAAATTCAAATTGAAATGTTTCTTCGTCAAAACGGTATGAATCTATGACGGCCGGGCCGCAGCTGTTCGAACCAATTCCGTTTTGTGCATAGTCTATGCAGAGCACGGTGCTGTCGGCCTCGGCAAGCTCATAATTGTGTGCAGCTTTTTCTAGCTCTTCCTGTGTATAGATAGAGGCGTTAAAGGAAAATGGCTGGCTTGAAACTGCTGTAATGCCAAACTGCGCATTGGTTAATTCTACATAATCGCAGTCAAAATGGCTCCCGTTTTCCTGTGGGTGGATGTAATCCTCGTGCATATGGCTGACCCTGCTGCGGTAGCATCCGTGGGAGGAACCCTGATGCTTATCCCGGTAGCTTTCCTGAGGCCCCATTCCAAAATAGCAGACATTTTCCAGACTTTTATCCAGAAACAAACGGATTCCAAAGCGTGGAAGTTCTGGAAACTCGCTGTCCTTCGTCACGGAGACCACCGATGAGATCCTTCCGTTTCCGTCAATGTTCCATGTGATTACCACATCCAGGATTTTCTGAACGGCTGCTGCCGCGACAGACAGATGCTCTACGAGCAGCACGCCATGTTTGTCCTGAAGTATTTCTATATTGTAGGCTCTTGTATAGGCCTTGTCATAATGTGCTTTTTTCCAGCTTTCCTTGATATACATATCATTGTCTGTCGGTGCCCGCCAGATGTTTAATTCCATCGGGTGGTTCAGATAATCCCTGCCGGCAGACTGTATCTGTGTAAATAATCCGGTGCGCTTATCTAGGTTATAATTAAAATCATTTGTCTGCAGTGTGATCTGCGTATCGGTCTCCCTGACCGTAATGCTTTTGGAGACAGGTGCCTGCTCCAGCAGCCCGGCTGCGTGGCGGTTTCTTCCGTCCGCATTTGCCAGCCTGATTTCATCAAAGCCTAATATATGTCCGCGCTCCAGCAGCGGCAGAGCTTTTTTTAAATGGTAAGTCAATTTTAGAAAAATCCGTCCTGCTGCCGGAATCTGCAGCTTTAATGCGGTTTTTACATCACTGTGGGGTGCGGCAGAGATCTTAGGCAGCGTTCCTTTTTCTACGGTCAGGCCGTCCTGAGTCATTTCATAGGAAATATCCACGTAGTCCTTTAAATCATCAAAGTCCATATAGTTATGAAGCACCAGTTCACCGTTTCCTTCATTGTAAGAAACGACCCTGACAGGACGGTATACATTTTTGTATTCCAGCAGTCCGGTATGAGGGGTGCGGTCTGGGTATACTAGCCCGTCCATGCAGAAGCAGCCGTCATGGAGGCTTTCGCCATGGTCGCCGCCATAATAATACATAGTCTTTCCGTTTTCTGACCTGCCATGTGCTACGGCATGGTCACACCATTCCCAGACAAAACCGCCGCACATCCGGTCATCTTTTTGAATCATCTGAAAGTAATCTTCCAGATCTCCCGGCCCATTTCCCATACTGTGGCAGTATTCCACCAGTAAAAACGGCTTACTTCCGTCTTTTTCCAAATATTCCCCGATCTCGGCAAGCGATGGATACATCCGGCTGTATAGATCCAGATTCTCATAATTATAAATGACATCGTAGTTGCGGTATCTTGCGCTTTCATAATGCGTGAGCCTGTCTGGATCAAATTTTTTCGTCCATTCCAGCGCCTTTTCGAAATTACAGCCATAGGCACTTTCGTTTCCCATAGACCATATCACGATGCAGGAACGGTTTTTGTCTCTTTGTACCATATTCTGTACACGGTCTATGACTGCCTGCTCCCATGCCGGATCATCCGCAATCTTTTCGTTCCAGCGGCTGAAACGGTTTCGGTCGGTATCCTCGCTGCGGTACAGCATAAACGGCCCGTGTGCTTCAAGATCAGCCTCGTCAATTACCAGAAAACCATACTGGTCGCACAGCTGGTAAAAATACGGTGCGTTCGGATAGTGGCTGGAACGGACTGCATTAAAATTGTGCTGTTTCATCAGGGCTAGATCGGTTTTAATCTGTGCTGCACTGACTACAAATCCTGTTTCTGGATCAGAGTCATGACGGTTTACTCCGCGGAATTTGATTTTTTCTCCGTTAAAATAGATGATCCGGTCTTTGATCTCTATTGTCCGAAAACCGATCCGGTCTGCGATTACTTCATGTTCTGTTGTAAGGATTATGTTATATAAATAAGGATTCTCTGTATTCCAGAGGATAGGATCTGGCACGGTAAGCTCCAGTGAGCCATCCTGTGAAATCCCGCCGGATGCGGCGATGGCGCCATTGTGATCTTCGACTGTAATTGCGGCAGCTGTCGGGCTGCTGAAGCAGACGTCTATTTTTACGGCGGCACTGCCGTCAGAAAGCTTTGTCGTAATGTGATAGTCTCTTATGGATTTTTCCGGTCTTTTTAACAGGTATACATCTCTGAAAATACCGCTCATGCGGAACTTATCCTGATCCTCTAAATAAGAGCCGTCGCACCATTTGAGCACCAGAACAGCAAGCGTATTCTCCCCGTCCAGCAGAAGGGAGGTTACGTCAAACTCACTGACAGCATGGGATACCTGGCTGTATCCTGCATAAGTGCCGTTCACCCATATGTAAAAGCAGCTGTCTACACCTTCAAAGTTTAAAAATGCCTTTGGCGCTTCTGCCTCCTTTTGATAAGAAAAAGTATGTACATACGCTCCGCATGGGATATCCTGCGGGACATACGGCGGATCAAATGGAAATGGATAGCGGATATTCGTGTACTGATGACAGTCATATCCGGCCATCTGCCATACACCAGGAACGGAAATCTTGTCAAATTCTGATGTATCGTAGCCGTCCGCATAAAAAGCCTCCGCCACATCATAAATGCTTTCAAAATACTTAAAATCCCATTCTCCATTCAGCAGCTGAAACCGGTCTGAGTATTCACGGTGCTCAGCCAGATGATCCTGCCTTTTCGAGGCCGGAATATAATAGGCTCTCGCGGGCATTGTGCGGTCATGCAGCATGTTAAGGTCTTCATAGTAACGTGGTACAATCATGGCATAGTCCTCCTTTTGTATGCATTTTTTTGTACTTTAAAATTGTCTCTTGTTCTGATAAATTTCTTCCTAGTCCGTCCAATTGCCGTTATCTTCTTGATTTGTTGGTATTATCATACATTTTTAGGCAGAATCTGTCTATAAACAGAAGTGGACAGAATATGCACAAAATGATACAATTAGAAAAAAGAACTTGAAATGCCTAAGGAGGTGGCTGCTATGTATATTAATTCTGGCTACAAAAACAATTCTTTCCTTGATTTTAAAGATAAAAGCAGGCCGCTGATTGTGGGGAGCTGCGGAACCTACCGCCTGTCTTCACATCTGAGGCTGCCGACCTACCGGCCGAGGGGCAGGGTGGATTTTCAGATCATCTATATCGCTTCTGGACGAGCTTATTTCCATTTTGGCAGTCCTGAAGATGAGACAATTGTTACTGCCGGAAACATCGTATTATTCCGGCCAAAGGAATTTCAAAAATACGAATACTATGGAATTGATAAGACGGAAGTTTACTGGATTCACTTTACGGGACGTGATGTAAAAAATATATTACGAAAATACGGATTTTCTGACGACAGACGCATATTCCCTGTGGGAATATCATTGGAATATGAACATATATTCAAAAGGATTATTTTGGAACTGCAAAGATGTCAGGATGATTATGAAGAAATGATGACACTGCTGCTGCGTCATCTTCTGATTATCTTTCATCGGGAGCTGAGCAAAGAACATAAATTAAAAAACGAGTACCTGGACCGCGAAATGGAGATGGCCGAAGCCTACTTCAATGAGAATTATAACCGCGCGGTCAATATCGAAGAATATGCCGCCTCAAGAGGAATGAGTGTCAGCTGGTTTATCCGCAATTTTAAAAAACATGCCGGCACGACCCCGATGCAGTTTGTTACATCCATCCGCATTACAAATGCACAGATGCTGCTTGAGACTACGAACTATGCCGTGAATGAGATTTCACGAATTGTCGGTTATGATAATCCACTGTATTTCAGCAGGCTGTTTCATAAACTAAAAGGGTGTACGCCGTCACAGTGCCGGAAAGAGCGTCTTTGAAACACGCTTTCCAGCATTGCGGTCAGTATGGGCGCTGGTGAACACCTGCTGCACCAGACCGGGCCTCCTTATAATAGGTAATCGGCGTCATCCCGCACTCTTTTTTAAAAATCCGAAAAAAATGATTATAGCTGCTGAAGCCGCACAGCTGGCAGACATCGCGTACAGATATGTCCTGCAGGAGATATTTTTTGCTCAGATCAATCCGCAGCCTTGTAATATAGGTATGCAGCGTCATTCCGGTATTTTTTTTAAATTCTCTGGAAATGTGCTCTCCAGATATAAAAAATTCTTTTTCAAGCGTGCTTAACGAAAGGTCTTCTGTCAGGTGCTGGCTGATGTATTCGAATACGTCATCCAAAATCAGCATTTTTCTCTGGCGGGACTGGTGTACCCGGTCGCTTTGTACGCATGTGCGCAGAAACATGACGAGAAAAGTAGTAAACAGGCTTTTTTCGTATAATTCGATGCCGAGCTCGATATGTTCTTCGCTTAATGAATCTAGTTTTGTCAGTATATTACGTATCAGCACAAATGAATTGATTTCAGCGTGGATGATATTTGTTCCATAGGGGGCAAATTGAAATTTTTCCTCTAAGCTGCATGTCGCGTCTGAAAGCAGGGCCAGTGACTTTCTGGGAACGGTGACGCATAGCAGAAAGCACGGAGCTGCCTGCGTAAATGTCTCGAGCAGCTGTGTTTCGCCCGGTTTTAAAAAGATAATATCGGAGGAATAACAGGGCTGCGTCTGGGAATCACCGCAGATCCTGCAGGAGCCGTGCGTGACAAGGATGATCTGGTATTTGCTGCCTGTGCGGAATGTGCGGTTTTCCCCGGCATGTAAATGGTAGCTTGTGATCCGATATAAATCCTGCATTGCATGTTCCTCCTGATACATCAATATTTTAGAGTATTATATCAAAAAAAGATAATTATTTCATCTGTTTTTTCGATATAATTCGACCATAATGTTACAGTTTATCCTATTAGAAGTTCGCTTTCGGCGAAGCATTGAATAAAATTGATGTAATTTTGTCTATGGAAAAATACGTTAACATTTAGATCCGGCAGGCATTTCTATGCCGGCTGAGAAAAGGAGGGGGTTATATGCAGCATTATCCGCATCTGTTTTCACCGATCCAGATCGGGACTGCTACGGTCAAAAACCGTATTTTCATGCCGCCTTTGTCTACCAACCTGGCAGATAAGGGATATGTGACAGATGCCTTGGTGGAACATTACTCCAACAGGGCAAAAGGCGGTGTCGGGCTGATTATCACGGAAGTGACGACGGTGGAGCCTGTCTATACATATCTGCCGGGGGATATGTCCATTTATGATGATTCGTTCATACCGGGCTGGAAAAAGCTGGTCGAGGCAGTGCATCAGTATGATACAAAGATACTGGCACAGCTGTTTCATCCTGCGTATATGGCATTTCCGCTGCCGGGAACACCGCAGCTGATTGCGCCGTCCAATGTCGGGCCGTATTATGCCAAGGCAGCTCCACGTGCAGTCACGGTAGACGAGCTGCATACGATTGTACGCCAGTTTGGCGAAGCGGCGGGGCGCTTCAAACAGGCAGGCGGCGACGGGGTGGAAATACAGGCAGCGCATGCACACGGACTGCTGGGCGGATTTCTTACGCCGCTTTACAATAAGCGTACCGACGAATACGGCGGAGATTTAAACGCACGCCTGCGCCTGACGCTGGAAGTAATCGAAGAAATACGCAGACAGTGCGGCAGGGATTTTATCATTGATGTCAGAATATCCGGCGATGAGTACAGTGACGGCGGACTGACGTTAAATGACATGATCTATGTGTCAAAGCAGCTTGAGGCAGCAGGGGTAGACTTTATCCATGTATCCGGCGGAAATACGATTAAACGCGGCAGCTCAATGCCTGCGCCGGGGACATCTCCGGCACCTCATGCACATGCGGCACAGGAGATACGGAGCCATTTGAATATTCCGGTTTCTACGGTTGCAAGGATCAATGAGCCGTGGATTGCAGAAGAGCTGATTGCAAACGGCAGGACGGATATCTGCATGATCGGCAGGCCGAATCTTTGTGACAGTGAGTTTGCCAATAAAGCGTCGGCTGGCATGACCGATGATATCAGGCCGTGTATCGGATGCGGCCGCTGCCTGACAGGAATCATGTTCGGCAAGCCGATTGCCTGTACCGTCAATCCATCGGTACAGTCTGATGCCGTAGAGCCTGCAGAGAACAAGAAAAATGTGCTGGTAGCAGGCGGAGGGCCTGCGGGCATGGAGGCAGCATATGTAGCAAAAATGCGCGGGCATCACGTAGTACTCTGTGAAAAGGAGCCGGAGCTCGGCGGGCTGCTGCGCCTTGCAGCTGTTCCGATTGGAAAGCAGGAGCTGTGCAGGGTCGTGAAATATATGGCGCGCAGGCTTTCAAATGCAGGCGTGGAAGTCCGCTGCGGCTATGAGGTAACGCCGCAGAAGCTGGCTTTGGAGTATCCAGGTTATGAGGTCATCTGTACGACAGGTGCAGTGCCGAAAGAGATCGAAGCGTACAAATGTTTTAAACAGACGATGACGGCAGACGATATTTTATCGGGAAAGGCTTTTCCGGGGCGGAAGGTAGTGATTTTAGGAGGCGGTTCTGTGGGGTGTGAAACCGCTGACTATCTGGCTCCGCTGGTGGATGACCGTTTTCCGGCAAACCGTGATGTGACAGTTATCGAAATGACAGATACGCTGATGGCAGGAGAAGGTGGCGCTGCAAAAAGCGTGCTGACACAGCGTCTGATGCGAAAGGGCGTAAAGCTGGAACTGAAAAGCAGGGTGACAAGAGTAGATCAGACAACGATTGTTTATGAAAAAGATGGCAGGGAGCATAGCATCGACGATGCAGATACGCTGATATTTGCAGTCGGCTATACGCCTGTGCCGCTTGCACTTGACCATGTTCATGTATTGGGGGATTGTGACAAGGTCGGAAACTTGAAGGATGCTATCTCGGCAGCGTACGAATTTGCAAAGCAGATGTAGATTGGTCAATATGAAGTGATAAGGGAGTTACAAATTTTAGGAGGGGCAGATACTATGGAGAAAAAAATATTGGAACCGATTCAGGTCGGAAATATGACGCTGAAAAACAGGATTATGTTTCCGCCGCTTACAACCGGGTATGAAGAGCGTGACGGTTCGATCGGAGCGCGCAGCCTTGGATTTTACGAGCGGCTTGCAAAGGGCGGCGTGTCCTATATTGTAATCGGAGATGTTGCGCCGGTGCGTACGGCCTCGCCTACGCCGATGCTTTACGATGACAGCCAGATTCCGGCATTTCAGAAGCTGGCAGAGGCACTGCATGCGCATGGCAGCAGGCTGGCGCTGCAGATCTTCCACCCGGAATACGATGTGCAGGGAGTCGGTCGGCTGATCATGCAGGCAGGCATGGAGCGGCAGGCTGCCGCACAGGCACAGGCGCAGGGAAATGAGGAAGAATTCCAAAAGCAGACCGCACAGGCAGAAAAGACGACAAAGGAGGCCTATGCCAAGCTGCGCCATGATATGCAGCATTTTGTAGATGAGGCAGGTATCGAGCAGCTTGCACAGATTAAAGCGAGTATCGCTCAGTGTGCCGCAAGGGCGCAGCGGGCAGGCGTGGATGCAGTGGAAATACACGGCGACAGGCTGCTCGGCTCGATGTGCTCGGCAATGCTGAACCACCGCAGCGACGGATATGGCGGCAGCTTTGAAAACCGTACAAAATATGCACTCGAGGTCGTTGCTGCGATCAAAGAAGCGGCACCGGAAATGGCAGTAGAGTATAAGCTGCCGCTGATCACGGTAAATGCAGACGGATCGCTGCGCGGAAAAGGCGGTCTGGAGGAAGAAGAGGTTGTTGCATTTGCAAAGCTGCTTGAGCAGGCAGGCGTGGATATGATCCAGGTCGCACAGGCAAACCATACTGGAAATATGGGAGACACGATACCGCCGATGGGCGACGTGCCGTACAACTGGACACTGCCTGTCGCAAGACGTGTCAAACAGGCAGTATCGATCCCGGTTGCCACAGTAGGCAGGGTCATTACGGTAGAAGCAGGTGAAAAGATTCTCAAAGACGGCGACGCAGACATGATCGGGTACGGAAGGTCGCTGCTGACAGACCCGGATATCGCGGTCAAGACAGCTGCGGGCGAGTGCATACGGGAATGCTTAAACTGCAACAAAGGCTGTGTGGATGCGATCCAAAGCCGCAGGTATATATCATGCGTGCTCAATGCAGAAAACGGCGACGAGACGACCATTTGTCTGAAAAAGGCAGATTCCGTCAAAAATGTAGCTGTCGTCGGGGCAGGCATTGCGGGCCTTGAGGCTGCGCGCGTAGCCGCAAAGCGCGGGCATAAAGTCACGCTGTTTGAAAAAAGCGGTAAAATCGGAGGACAGATCCATCTGGCAGCAGTACCGCCGAGAAAGAGCGAGATCCTGCGTGCAGTTACCTACTATGAAAAAATGCTGCCTGAATGGAACGTGGAGCTGAAACTAAATACGCAGCCTGATGCAGAGCAGTTAAACGGTTTTGATGCGGTAATCGCAGCAGTCGGTGCACACAATATGGATCTTCCGATACCGGCAGAAAACAGCCGTATAGTATCATCCTGGGATGTATTAAACGGGGCAGAAGCTGTCGGCACCTGTGCTGTCTTAGGCGGGGGACTGGTCGGCACCGAAACGGCAGAATATCTGGCAGCAAAGGGAAATAAGGTTATTATAATAGAAATGATGGATAAGATTGCTGCCGGTGAATCTGCAACTGTTATGCCATTGATCACAAAAGATTTTGAGGCGCATGGTGTAGAGCAGCATGTAAATACAAAGGTGCGCGAGATTAAAGATCATGTGATTTATGCGGTAAATACTGTCGATCATACAGAAGTTACGATTTCGGCAGACGTCATTGTGAATGCGCTTGGTTCAAAGAAAAATGTATTTGATGAGAGCGGCATTACTGTGCCGGTTACTTATATAGGAGACTGCTCCGGGGAGCGTACGGCAGATATCGCAGCGGCAGTGCGCGGCGGGTATCATGCGGCGAATGAGCTGTAGGATGGGCAGAGTAATTATTATTAGAATTAGATTGCGGCAGGGGATAGTTTTTCCCCTGCCTTAAAATATTGTAGTATCGTTAAATTCAAATCGGCTGCTCATATTTAATCCCAATTAATGGCATTGTGGCTGATTGTTTCACCGTTTACATATTCTGTGCGTGCTGTGTAAATGTCTTCAAGATCATCAGGAGCTGCTGCATCATCGGGAACAAATCTCTTTACAATTTCAAAGAGCAGTAACTGTTCCTGATCAGGAAGGCAGTCGATCATTTGTACAAGTTGGTTTCTGACTGGTGACATATTTTATACCCCCCCCCTTATATGCTTCGCCACGTGGCTTTATTTTTTCTATTAATATTATATTTTTTTCTGGATATGAGAATATTATGCGCAAACCGCCGACACGCAGCCGATAGCTTTGATCGCAGCCTTTTAAAGGCTTTATATCTCCGTTGTTGAATCCGATTCTTCCGTAGAAAATTTGTCAGCTTTCATTATTTGATTAAATGATTGGGGAGTTTTCCGAAAGATTTGGCAGGTTCGGGTTCGCTAATACCGTTATAAGCGGGATCTGGTGCCATCCTGATTCTGTGTGTATGGCCTATATAGATAATTCCTTTAGTGTAAGAATATACTTGTTTTGCAAAAATGTCAAGGAAAATCTATGAAAAAACGCTTAAAATAAGCAGCGCAAATCTGGTTTGGAACGAATGCAAATGTAATCAGAGCAAATGCTCATAAATACCCTGTATCAGCATTGTGCTTAGTGTTATATTATGGATCGTGAAGCATGCGTAAATGAATACGGATAATTATTCCAAAAAGTGTACTATTTGGAACATGGGGCTGTGTGGTCTGCCTGCGTAAAATAATAATTCTTCAATTAGGCTTTTGGGAATAACTCCAAAAGCCTGCTATACTTTAGCCAG
>CAJUHV010000009.1 GCA_910586445.1 uncultured Eubacterium sp. | reverse complement strand
AGCAGCGGGTGTCTTTATTTTGTGCAATATTTGGTATTTACTCATTTATAGTTATTTTATTTATTATTTTATTTATCTATATATTATTTTATAGATATGTCTTTTCTTACACCTAATCCTGCTTTATTAACTAACGATCTATCATCTATATCTGACATATCTATATCTAACATATCTATATCTGACATATCTATTATCAGTCATCTGACTGCTCACATGCGCATATAGGAGATCTCACACTCGTGTATCTTTGTTTTTCTATCATAATTGATTCCTACCAGCAAGACCTCCCCGCTATACCCTGCAATAGACTCCAGATACTTTTTATCCTTAATCTGGGCAATTGCTCCCGATGCAGCTTTATCCCATTTTAGTTCAACTACCATAGCAGGTTTGTCCAGATGATTCTTTCTTGGAATATAAACAATATCTGCAAATCCATTTCCTGCCGGAAGCTCCCTTACTGAAAAATAATATTCTCTGGCACTGTAAAGTGCCAATGAGATCGTGCATGACAGTGAATTTTCATCATTGTAAGCAAGGATAGATGTCTCCAGATGCGCGGCCTCAATTCCTGCTGCCACTTTTTTCTCATTCTGATCCCAGATCGCCTGCAGAAGCTGTTCCGACTGTCCGATAGCACCTGCAACAACATTCCATCCTGCTGCACACACAACTGTTGCGAACACTCCTGCTACTTCCGAATTCGGGATCAAAACACTCTTTGCATCAAAATCATATGCCAGGTATCCCAAATGCACCAGAAGCGTCAGCACATCATCCGCTGAATGAAATGTTGTCATATCATTGCTAAATGATCCAATGTCCATTTTTACCCGTTCTCCTGCCAGAAGCTTTGTTACATTATCTTTCAACCCATCATAATTCATCAATATATACGTTTTGAGTGCATCAAATGTCTCCGTCTGGTTCCAATAGCTGTCGAATCTTCCACTCAGCATGGCACTCACTACAGATCTCGGACTATAAATATGCTCCTCCTGATCAAAACAGTAGCCGTCATACCATTGTCTTGCAGCCTCAAAATCCATATGGTACTTCCTGCACAAAGCTTCTACCTCTCCCTGTGTAAATCCCACAAATTGTGCAAAAGCCGCCGGATTTATCATAGAATACTCATCAAACATATTTAACGCCGAATGCGTACCATATTTTTTAATGGGCAGTATGCCCGTCATATATGCGAGCGCCACATAGATCTGGTCTTTTAAAATCAGCCTTAAAAAATCCAGATATTTTCGCTGTTCCATGAAATGCTCTTTTTTTTCCCGAAAAATACAGTCCCATTCATCAATAATAAATACAAATGGAATCTTTGTATACCGATACACATCATGCAGCGTCCGTACCAGATTATTCGTATCAAAATAATGCAGATTTGGCCATTCTTCAAGAAGATCCCACAAAATACTCTTCTTAATCAGCTCCAGCATCTGCGTCACGCTTTCCGAACTGCCAAAAAATTCCTGCATATTTAGAAATATTACATTATATTTATTCAGATGTGCATGATACGTACTGCTGCTTTGGATCTTATATTTTTTAAAAATATCATCCGACTCTGCTCCTCTGCTGTAGTATGCAGCCAGCATATTAGCAGCCACCGATTTTCCAAAACGCCTGGGACGGCTGATACAGATATATTCCTGCTCTGTGCACAGGCATTCATTTGTATGGTGGATCAGCATGGTCTTATCCACATAGATCTTTGATGAAACCGCCTTCCTAAATCCTTCGTTTCCGGGATTAAGATATACCCCCATCTTCCCCTGCCTTTCTTTTTCCAAATCAAAAACTAAATATCGACAAAATATTGCAAACTATATCCATATATGCTATAATTTCATCGGACGATAAGTCTAGAAACCTGCTGTTTATATCCCTTATTCACAAGAGGATATGGCAGCACAACAAAATCCGTCAGAGACAGGGCAAAGCCCCGGAGCTGCCTCTCCGGGGCTTTTGCTCGCCTTTTTGCACATTTTGCATTTATATCTGCCAGTCTGTGAATCTGCGCCACAGGCGTATGTCAATTATTCTTTTTATATCCACATTCCGGGCACACATCCAGATCTTTATATACGCAGCCGCACCGCCTGCATGTAACCGCGCCCTCTTCTTCCAGTGACTCACAGCCCAGCTTTTCCAGTCCCGGCCTGCTCTGGAGGTACTTTACAAAATTGTCCAGTACTTTCGCCCAGCCCTTCATTTCTTCTGCCTCTACTGCATACGGCAGCTTGTGCTTGACACCATTGGCTTCTTCTACTGTCAGCGCCTTATTTTTCAGCAGTCCCTGTGACACATAGATCGATTTTATTGACTGTATCGGAATCTGATACCCGTTCAGCCTTGTACTATAAAATATATGCTGCGGTGTCAGCAGCATGCCGTCCCTGCCATTGCATTCTTTGGAAGTATCCACCATAAGCAGCGGATATTCAAACCGGCCTCTTCTCTCTGCATAAGAGGCGGCTGCACTTTCAATCAGCCTGAGCTCCTCCGGCTTTACTGTCCGGGCCATTATTTTTTCTGCCGGATAAAAATGGTGCCTTGGATTTTGTTTTATAATGCCTGACATCACTTTTTCAAGCGCCCGCACAAGCAGCCTGCAGTCACTCAGGCTGATTTCCTCCAGCCGCTTTGTTACTGCTGCAAGCGCACCTGCTTTCAGCCTGGGCAGAAAACTCCCTCGGCTGATTGCTGCATATGTGGAGGCTGCTGTATCTAAATCCATCGATCCGGCATCTGCAGCCATTTTTTTTAGTTCTGCCGCATCCAGCTCGCTGACCCATTCCATAATCCGCTCAATATAAGGAGCTGCATTTTCTTCTGCAAAATCATGTTCTTCTATGCTGCGCAGCAGCTGCATAAAATCCCCGCGGTCTTTTTTCGGCGACTGCATAAGCAGATTGCTGATTTCTTTAATTTCCAGCGTTTCCCGCATCTGCATAAGACGCTGTGCATAACTCCCCATGTCTATACCTTTATATGGAGCAAGCTCATCCATCAGCTGCTTATATTCTTCCCGTTCTACATGCTGCGGTGCCCTTTCCATAATTGCCTTTACTTCCTGCATGCCCAGCTGTGCACGCAGATCGTGAAGGCGCTTTAAGACTGCCTGCTTTGTCTTTTCAAAAAGCTCATCCTTTGCTGCCCTGCTGATCAATTTCTGAATGAATGCATAAGTATTATGCTCCGGATCGGCAAGTTCTTTTTCGATCTCCTGCATTTTTTCCTGATATTCAAATCTCTGGATCGGATCGTACAGGCTCTCTTTTTCACTCACGCTCAGCAGGCTGTCGCTTCTGATATCCCTGACAAGCGCTTTTTTCTGCAGATCTGATAAACGGTCAAGCACGCCGATTCTGGCACGGTATTTTTCGATCTGCGCTGCTGCTGCCTTTGGATCCCGCGCCGGAACAGATGCTGCCCGGCCTGACGCCCCGGCAGTATTTCCTGCCGCCGGGCTGTTATTTGCTCTGCCGGCATCCGAAGGCCCGCTCTCGTTCTTCTGCTGCTCATATGCGCGGATCATCTCCTGCAGCCGTTTCTTTTCCGCATCATTTAACAGATGATCATTTCTGATGTCACGCTCCAGCGTCATTTTCTGCAGGTCTGACAGACGGTCAAGCACGCCGATTCTGGCATAGTATTTTTCGATCTGCGCTGCCGTTTCTTTTGGATCTCCAAGCATTGCCTGCGCTTCATACATTTTCTTCTGGCGCTCAAAATCATGAATCGGAAAGTAAAGCTCCTGTTTCTGCTCATCGCTTAACAGCCTGTCGTTTCGGATATCTCTTTCCAGCGCCTTTCTCTGCAGTTCTGAGAGGCGGTCAAGCACGCTGATCCTTGCATGGTATTTTTCAATCCGCTGCTGCACCTCACTGTCTCCTGCTTCGGCAGAAGCCGTATGGATGTTTTCCGGCTGTTTATTCGTTTCACTTTTATGATCTGCTGCCGGCATCTTTAATCTCTGCCCGACTACTTTTACGCCGTCAAAATGAAGCACAGTCTCTACGACATCTTCATATGTAATACATATGCCGTCGCGGTAAAATTCCATTTTTTCGTCAGAAAAGGCTAATTCCAGATTATATACGCTGAGTATTTCCGCAAATACCTGCTGCAGCTGGCTGAATTCCTGCTCCACACGAAGTCCTTTGAATGCTCCCCACTTTTCAAAAGCATATACCGCCATCGTAATCAGGTCCTCAAGCTCAGGATGTGCTGAAATCTCAAGTTCTTTTTCATCATCCGTCGGCAGCTCGACAAAACGTACTTCTGCTTTCTGTATATCAAAGTGGAAAAACAGGGAACGGACAAATCCTTCCAGAACCAGCCGGTCGCCCATAATGACAAAACGTCCGTTCCAGACGATCTGTGCATCGATTTCCTGGATCAGCTTATTGAATACTTCTTCCTGTTTCTGGTTTGCATGAATAACCAGCATGACAGACACCTCATTTCTTTTTATCTTCTATTTTTACAGGCTGCTTCTAGAGCGTGCCCGCTGTCTGACTAAAATTCAAATCTATCTACTGATGAATATTATATTCTTATAAAGCGTTGAAGTCAATGACATCACAGAATTTCATAATATATGTCGGCCGCCAGCAAAGCGGGCATGCAGCCGGCTAGAGCGTGTCCAGAAACTGCTGCATAAAAATTATAGATTGAAATCAGCCGCAAACCGGCCGTCTGCTGCTGTCAGCCTGCACACCCCGCCTTCCTTTAACGCCCCGAATAAAATCTCATCCACCAAAAGCGGCTTAATCTCGCTCTGGATCACGCGCCCGATCTCCCTTGCGCCGAATTCCGTGCTGATTCCCTTTTTCTTAATCAGCTTTTCAGCGGCGGCATCTGCTGAAAATTCCACGTTTTTCTTTGCCAGCATGGCTTTGAGCTCATCCAGTTTTTTGTGTACAATCTGCGCTGCCATATGCTGGTTTAAGCCGTTAAAGGCAACGATTTTGTTTAAGCGGTTGCGAAATTCCGGCTGAAAAATCCGTTTCACTTCATCCAAAACCACATCCGGCTTTACATTCTCTCCCTCAAAGCCTAAGCCCGGCTTTCCGATCCGGCTCGCTCCGGCGTTGGACGTCATAATCAGTATGACATTGCGGAAGTCTGCTTTTCTACCCTGATTATCTGTCAGCGTCGCATAATCCATAACCTGTAACAATATATTGTAAATATCGGCATGTGCCTTTTCAATCTCATCCAGCAGCAGTACGGCATGCGGATTTTTGCGGATTTCCTCTGTAAGAAGTCCCCCTTCTTCATATCCTACATATCCTGCCGGCGCGCCGATCAGCTTTGCCACTGCATGCTTCTCCTCATATTCGCTCATGTCAAACCGGATCAGCCGTATGCCCAGCTCTTTTGCAAGGCTTCTTGCAATCTCAGTCTTGCCTACCCCCGTAGGCCCTACAAACAGCAGGCTCGCAAGCGGCTTGTTTTCTTCCAAAAGCCCGGCTCTTTGAAACTTCACCGCATTGACTACCTGCGACACTGCCTCATCCTGCCCGAATACCAGCTGCTTCAGCCGTCCTTCCAAGGATGCGAGCGTCTTAATTTCATCGTTTTCCACTGCCTGTTTCGGAATATGGCATGTTTTCGACAAAATCTCATCAATCAGATCCCTGCCCACTGACTGGGGCGTTCCTTTGGAAACCTCCAGCGGATACATGTGCCGGTACGCCCCTGCCTCATCAATCAGGTCGATCGCCTTATCCGGCAGAAAACGCTCGCTGATATATTTTGCGCTCATCTGCACCGCATACTCCAGCACATCTTCTTCATAAATAACACCGTGAAATTCTTCGTACTGCTGCTTTAAGCCTTCCAAAATCTGCACCGCCTCCGGCACCTCCGGCTCTTTGATGTCAATATTTTGAAACCTGCGCACCAGGCTTTTGCTTTTTTCAAAATGCTTTTTATATTCTTCATAGGTCGTCGCCCCGATAAAGCGGATATGCCCTGCTGCCAGATACGGCTTGAGCATATTTGATACATCAAAGCTGCCGCCGTTTACCGCGCCTGCCCCTACGATATTGTGGATCTCGTCAATATAAATAACCGGCTTTTCTTCCCGGCTGATGCTGTCCATAACCTTACGGAAACGCTTTTCAAAATCTCCCCGGTACTGTGTGCCCGCCAGAAGGCTGCCAAGATCCAGAGAAAAGATCTGCGCGCCGGATAAAGGCGCAGGCACCTTTTCTTCATTTAACAGTCTGGCCAGCCCATATACAATCGCTGTCTTTCCGACCCCCGGCTCACCGATATGCAGGGGATTGTTTTTCTCCCTGCGGCATAAAATCTGCATCGTCCGTTCCAGCTCTGCCTCCCTGCCGATCAGCGGACTGCGGCCTTTTAAATCATCATTCAGGCAGACGGCATACTGCTGCCAGTAAGAATCCTGTTTTAATGCCTCATCCTCTGGATCAGCATCCTTATCCTCTTCGTCCAGATCAGGCTTAATGCTCCTGCCGCGCTTACTGCCGCATCCTGCTGTATTTTTGGACTGCCCTGCGCCCTGTGAGTATGCATATTCTTCACGGAGAACCGTCATTTCCTGCAGCAGCCCTGCATGCTCTACCCCCTGTACGCGCATATAATACACGGCATAGCTTTCTTCGAGCGCATACATCGCATGGATGATATGCTGCAGCTCTACTACAGTCCTGCCGCTGTTGTTCACCGATTCCCATGCATAAGCCAGCATAGCGCCTGTTCCCTGCGACAGCTTCGGTGTATCTTCTGCATCCTCGGGACAGGACTCCATATATTCTTCAATATACTCTCTTAAACTCGCGTCAAGCTCCCTGACCTCTCCCCCGCAGTTTTGAAATGCCTGCGCAAACACTTTATTTTTACAGATTACATATAGTACCAGCTCCGGCGTCACATACTCAAAATGAGAACCCTTTGCAAATAAAAATACCTCATCCATAATCTGCGCGACTTCTTCCGATATACGCATTACGCTGCCTCCTGTTTATGAAAATATCCTGCTTTTTGATATCCTGTCTCTTTGTTTGAATGCTTACCTCTTTGTTTGAATGCCTATCTCTTTGTTTGAAATCATACCTCTTTATTTGAATGCTTTCATCTTCTTTTGAATGCCTATCTCTTTGTTTGAAATCATACCTCTTCAATTGTCATGCGGAACGGAAATCCCTCTTCCTGTGCCCTGGCTGAGGCGGCCTGCACTTTTGTAGCTGCCAGATCATATGGATACTCGCCTACTGCCGCCTTTCCGCTATGGTGCACCAGCAGCATGAGGCGCTCCGCCTCTGCGCCGTCTTTATGAAAGATATCGATCAATATCCCTACTACAAACTCCATAGAAGTGAAATCATCGTTATGCATAATAACACGGTAATGCTTTGGCTGCCTGATATGCAGCCTGACTTTTTCCTTCGTTTCTCCCTGTACGGACATACTTATTTACCCCTTATGTTATGTTTATGATAAGTTATGAAAAGTTTTGCCGGCAGTCTTTTACTCGATGGATTTTAAAGATTCTGCCATATTAATTTTCTCCAGCTTAAAATACATTACTGCATTTACCAGCAGTGCAAAGACAAATGTAAGAACCAGGCTCCACAGATAACTGACAGGAAGGATGACAGTCTTAAACGACAGCATGTCGATATTGACCTGATACATTACAAACCAATGCAGCCATTTTCCAAGGCCCAGCCCGATCACGGCTCCAATCGCAGTCAGTGCCAGATTCTCACGAAAGACATAATCAGCGGTTTCCTTTGCGTAAAATCCCAGCACCTTTATTGTCGCGATCTCCCGCATCCGCTCTGTGATATTGATGTTTGTCAGATTATACAGCACAATAAATGCAAGGCTGCCCGCACACACGACAATCAGCAGCACAATATAATCCAGGCTTTCCATCATGCTGCCTATGCGGTCACGCATATCCTTTGTCACCGAAACTGCCAGCACCCCGCTCTGGTCAGATAACTGTGCGGCTGCCGCATGGATATCGGTGCCCTCTTTGATGTTCACATAAGCACTCTTATACTCCGGTTTTCTGCCCAGCTGCTCCTGATAAGTTTCTTTACTTATATAAATATAATTGTATACAAAATTCTCGCACAGGGCTGCTATGGTCACGGTCAGGCTGTTCATATCGTGGTCGCGTAAAACAACGCTGTCGCCTGTGCGTATGCCCAGATTATCTGCCAGCTTTTGAGAAATAACCGCTTCTCCCGCTGCCGGATACGCTATTTTTTCTCCGCCTTTTGTATGCAGGTCTAAAAATATACTTTGATCCTCTGGATTTTCCGGTATTTCCAGATAAATGGATTTTGTCCTGCCGTTAAAATCCAGATCCACGCTCTCCTCAAAGCGGCAGGCAGCATCGGCAATAGTATCTTTCATCTGTGCTGCCAGCCCGTCCAGGTCTGATTTCTGCACAGGATCTTTAAATGTAATATTAATATCATAGATCTGTATCTCATCGTACTGCATATCCGCGATATTTGTTACAGAGTCCTTGATCCCAAAACCGGTGACAAGCAGCGCCGTACATCCTCCAATGCCTAAGATCATCATAAAAAAACGCTTTTTATACCTGACGACATTTCGGATCGATACTTTATGCAGAAACTTCATCCGGCTCCATATAAATGGTATTTTTTCCAGAAAAATCCGCCTGCCGCTCTTTGGAGCTTTCGGCCGGATCAGGTCTGCCGGCACACTGTACAGCTCATACCGGCAGGATAAATACGCTGCACCCACAGAGCACAGCAGCGCTGCCGCAATGGACAATACAGCCAGCCGGATCTCAAATAAATACTGGATCTCGCCCATACTGTACATAATGCTGTATCCCATCCAGATTACTTTTGGAAACAGCCAGGTACCGACCGCACAGCCTGCCACGGCCCCGGCTGCCGCTGCCGAACCGGCATAAAATAAATATTTTCCCATAATGGCTGCATTTCCATACCCGAGTGCCTTTAACACGCCGATCTGCGTCCTCTGCTCTTCTACCATGCGGTTCATCGTCGTCATGCAGACAAGCGCAGCCACGAGAAAAAAGAACAGCGGAAATACATCCGCGATTGCAGCTACTATGCCTGCATCACTCTCATAACAGGCATAACCGATATTTGTATTCCGATCCAGGGCGTAATAATCCGGGGCTTCGATCTCATCCAGATCCGCCCTGGCGTCATCGATCTTTTCTTGTGCATCCGTAGTCTTTTTTCGGAACTCATCCTTGGAGTCCTCATATTTCTGCTTCGCCCCTGCCAGTTTCCTGCGCCCTTTTTTTAAATCCGCCTTTCCTTTTTTTATCTCCTTTCTGGCATCCGCAAGCTCTGCTTTGGCATCCGCAAGCTCTGCCCTGCCATCCGCAAGCTGCCTTCTGCCTTCTTCCAGTTCTGCTTTTGCCCCGGCAAGCTGCGTCCTGCCATCTGTCAGCTGCGCCCTTGCGGCTGATGTCCTGCTGCGGCCTTCGGCAAGCTGCGCATCTGCCGCTGCAAGCTCCTGCTCTTTTTGTGCAAGCTGTTCCGCCGCGCTCTCTGCCTGCTTTTTTGCAGACTGGATCTGCGTCCTGCCGGACTGTATTTCAGCCATGCCGGACTGGATCTGCTCAATCCCTGCCTGCAGCTGTTTCTTTCCCTTGAGCAGCTTAGACTCTCCAGACGCAGTCTGCTGTAAGCCTGCCTGCAGTGCTGCCAGATTTGCATCGTACTCTTCCTGCGAAATAAGCTGTGCAGCATAAGCCTGCTCCAGCTGCTCCAGCCTGCCTGACAGCTCTTCTCTGCCTGCCTCCAGCTCTTTTTGCTGCTTTTCAAGCGCTTTTAACTGGGAAGACAGTTCCTTTTGCTTTTTTGAAAGCTCGGATTCCTGTTCATTTAACGCAGCCTCCTGCTGCTTTATAATCGTTTCCTTATCTTTTAACTGCTTTAGCGCCTGCGCAAGCTGCGCCCGGCCGTCAGCTGCCTTTTTTTCATTTTCAGATATTTCACGTTCCATACGGCTGACCTGGGCTTCGCCGTCCAAAAGCTCCTGTTCTTTTGCCAGAATCTGGCGCTGCGCATCTTTTAATTCCTGTTCGTGATTTTTTAGCTCTATTTCCCCCTCTGCAAGTTCTTTCCTGCCGTCCGCCAGCTTTTTTTCACCTTCTGCGATCTCTTTCCTGCCGTCACGCAGCTCTTTCCTGCCGTCTTTGATTTTATCTGCTGCATCTGACAACTTCTGCTTTGCTTCTTTTGTCTTTTCATCCAGCTCGGACTGCGCCTCGTCGATTTTTTCTTGTGCCTGCGTAACCAGCTCATTGTAGCGGTCTGTTACAAGCGCCTCTGTTTTCTGCTCGATCGTCTCCAGCAGGCCGTCTATATGTTCTTCGTATTCGTCTGTATACACGCCGCAGCCATGCCCGGTGGTCAGATATATTTCGGTCAGATAATCGCAGCTGAATGCTTCTTTTGGCACATAAAAAAAAGCAGCAACCTTTCCTTCCCCAATAGAAGAAGTCCCCCGCTCAAAATTAATATAATAAGGCGAACGCACGATCCCGACTGCCGTAAATGTACGCTCTTCAAACATCTCAAGCGTATCTTCCTCATTATGTTCCGTCACTGTAATCTCAGCCCCGATCATATCCGCGCCGTACACTGCACTGTCCAGCACGCATTCATCCGCACGTTCCGGCAGCCTGCCTTCCAAAAGCACTATGCGGTTTATGTTCTCCGGCATAGTATGTACACGATAGACTTCTTCATTATTTTTGGTATTATTTTCAGCATTATCTCCGGCATCATCTCCATCACCATCCCCATCACTATTTCCGTCATCAAAAAAACAGAGCACATCGGCCGAAACTGCGCCTTCTGCCTGACCGACTTCTGACATTTCGAAAAGCTCTTTTGTGTCTTCTTTATCAAATCCGATCGCAGACAGCAGCTTAAAATCAAAAAAATCCTGCCTGCGCAGATAATCATCCACAGTCGCAATCATCGCAGGCTTTGTTGCCTTTAAGCCCGCAAAAAAACCCACCCCCAGCATGACAATGGCAAAAATTGCCAGATACCGCCCGAGGCTTGCTTTTATTTCCCGTATGGTTGTCTTTATCATTCCGCTTTTTATTCTGAAATTCATCTCTATATTCTTCCTGGCATCTCAAGATTTATTGATGATATATATTTATTGGCATTTGCTTTTCAGCTCTGCGCACCTAACGCCTTACCACTCGATTTCTTCCACCGGTACAATATGCTCATTCATCTGCATACTGCCCACAGTCCCGTTCTTTACCGTAATAATCCTGTCTGCCATCGCAGTCAGTGCCTGATTGTGCGTAATGACAACAACCGTCATTCCTTTTTCCCTGCATGCCTCCTGTAAAAGCCCCAGTACGGCTTTGCCTGTATGATAATCCAGCGCCCCGGTCGGCTCATCGCACAGCAGCAGCTTTGGATTTTTGGCCAGCGCCCTTGCGATCGCCACCCTCTGCTGCTCCCCGCCGGAGAGCTGCGCCGGAAAATTTGACGCCCGGTCGGCCAGACCGACCATGGAAAGCACATTGCCCGCATCCAGCGGATCTTTGCAGATCTGTGCCGCCAGCTCCACGTTTTCCAGTGCCGTCAGATTCTGCACCAGGTTATAAAATTGAAATACAAATCCGATTTCATGCCTCCGGTAAGCGGTCAGCTGCTTTTTGTTATAAGCTGAAATATCCTTCCCATCCAGCAGCACCTGTCCTCCGGTCAGGCTGTCCATCCCGCCGAGTATATTTAAAATCGTAGTCTTGCCTGCCCCTGAGGCCCCGACGATTACGCAGAATTCCCCTTTTTCAATTGTAAAATTCACGTCCCGCAGTGCCTTGATCTCTACCTCTCCCATATGATATGTCTTGCTGACCTTACGGAATTCTACAAACGAACCCATGCCTTCTTCCTCCGCTCATCTTAGAAATTGTCACTGTATCTCATCATTTCGCACAATATCCCTGATTTTATTACAACTTTAACACACCGACGGCATGATTTCAACTTTCTTCTGAAACGTGTTTGAAAAATACTTTCTGCAGGCGGAATAAGAATACTGTTGATGTATTGCTCATCTTGTTATAAAATAAAAATTAACCAGCAGTTTCTGAAAATTATTTCAAAACAAACGTCAGGAGAAAAAACATGAAAAACACAAGAGGTAATAAAAATCAAAGAATCCTTGCAGGATGCATGCTCGCCTGCTTTGTGCTTACTGTAAGGTGCGAACCAGCAGCTGCTTCTGCATACAGCAGGAGCCATGAAAATCTCACGCTTTTAAACGGTCCCTCTACATATAGCAGCACTGCCAGTCTGAAGAACCACAGTGACGAGGCAGAGACTGCACCTCAGATCAAATATACAATAGAAGAAGATAAGGTGGAATATAAAGATAAAAACGGGATTGTACGGGGACTTGTTTCTTTTTCCTACCCGCAGTTTCGCAGCTCGTCTCCTGCTCTTATCAAAATAAATAATCAGCTGAAAAACAAAAGCAAAAAATACTTTTTATCTGGAAACGCAGCCACCATCAAAGAGACTACACAATATTCCATTGATAACCATAGGTTTTACGACAAGCATGAACAGTATTATTGGACGACACAATGCTCCGTCTCCTATGATGACAACGGAATTATAAGCTTTCACATGAATGAGCAGTGGTATGCCGGCGGCGTCCACAACGTGGACAACTATGGATTAAACTATGATTTAACTACCGGAAAGAAGCTGTCCATCAATGATGTGATATCTGGAAATGCCAGAAAAAAAATCCTGAAGGCCGGCAAAGCATACTGTAAGGACGATATGACAGCCTATGCACACATTAAACAAACCAAAAAATTTAAATTCTATTTATATAAAGGCGATGTCTATATCTGCTTTGGCAGCTACGAGCTGGCCCACGGTACCAGCTGGGACGAATTTACGGTAAAGGGCAGCTATGACTGATACAAAACAAAGACACAATAGCAAAAATATTCCGAAAAAAGGTTGCAAAATTATCCAAAATTACGTATTATAGTATAGTATAAACCGTGCGTATCAAAGCGCACAGCCATCATAGAACTATTAACCCAACCACAGATCAAGAGGTAACTAGTAAATGAGAAAAAGATTAACATCTCTCGTAAAATCCGTTTCAGAATTACAGGCTGCTGATTATTCCAAAGAGCCGGAATTAAACAGTATTTACCAAAGGCTGTCCAAAGCCAGGAAACAGTTTGCAGAGGTTTTTGAAAAAAATATAAAAGCTGTTATGCATATCAGCTCATTGGATCTTACTATGCAGCACCAGACCGAAAAGATTATGGAAATCTCTCAGAGCGTGGCAAAGGCTACCGAAGCGATCTTTGGAAATGCCACCGGCAATTCCATGTTTTCGGGAAGATCAAATAACCAGCACGAAGAACTCACCAACACGATTATCCATGTTTCTTCTGAGACGACGGAGATCTATGAAAAGATCGAGACCTGTCAGAGCGAGCTGACTGATATTAAAGACCTGTCCAGACAGACCATTGACATATCACGTGAAATGCAGAAGGATATGGATAACCTGTTTGAAATCATCAACCGTATGAACGATGTGATCTCTGGCATTGAAAACATATCGCTACAGACCAACCTGCTCGCGCTCAATGCCTCCATCGAAGCAACAAGAGCCGGAGAAGCGGGCAGAGGCTTTGCAGTCGTAGCCGATGAGATCCGCGGCCTGGCCGGAGAAACACAGAAACTGACCGGCAGCATGGGCAGCTTTGTAGAAGAGATCCGCACTGCTTCACAAAAGAGCATAAAAAGCGCCTCTGGAACGATTCAGGCACTCGGTTCCATGACAGACAAAATCGGCAATGTATGGGCGCTGAACAATGAAAACCATAAGCATGTATCCAAGGTAAATGAATCTGTCAGCTCAATTGCCGCTGTCAGCGAAGAAATCACCAGCTCAATGACAGAAATGGAAAACCAGCTGCGTGACAGTACTGATTTTATGCGTACGGTGGGCAGCGACTTGAAAAAAGCTACCGAACCAGTCGTTGAGATTGAAAAAATACTGGATGATACAGTAAAGCAGATGGGTTCCTTGTCCAACGACTCCTTCTTCCATATAGAAAACAATGAATTTGCCGAATATGTCAGCAATGCCATTACAGCACATCGTGCATGGCTTAGAAATCTGGAAAATATGGTAAAGCAGCGCAGCATTATACCTCTGCAGCTGGATTCCTCCAAATGCGGATTCGGGCATTTCTATTATGCAATGACGCCGGATATAGAGGGCATACGTCCAATCTGGGATGCACTCGGCAATAAACATAAGCGTTTTCATCAGTTTGGCGACGAGGCGATCGCTGCACTAAAAAAGGGCAACTATTCAGAAGCAGAGAAAATATGCTCAAAGGCAGATCTCTATTCCAGGGAATTAATCTCAGACATGGAGAGAATGCTTCAGATTGCAAAAAACAGTTAAATACTTATTTATAACAAAGGGGCTGCCGCATTAAGAAAAATGATACAAGATATAGCTGGTATGAATGATTCTTCTATCCTATATCCTGTATATGTTTTACTTAGTGCGACAGCCCCTTTTATAAAAACCTTTCTATATTTGATCCAGTTATTATGAATACAGCCTGCCGATTCAGGCCTGCTCCAGCCCGGCCATCTGGTCAATCGTAACAATCTTTTGGAGCAGCGCCGTATTCTGGCCTGCATCTTTATAATTTTTCAGCATTACATTGATCTCACTGCGTCCTTTTTTTACAATATCCAGATTGTAAGCAATCTTGGAACGGAGCTTCTGCCTGCGTACCAGCAGGTTGTGCTTGATCTCCACCATTTCTTTGGAATCTACCAGTGCCTGCGGCTGCTCAATCCATACCCTGGAATCATACAGCTCGCACTTTTTTAAAAGTTTTACCAGCTTATCATAATAATAATTTAAATCTTCATTTGTCTTCCTGTATTTTTCCTGCTCACGCACTGCCTCCTGATACAGATCCCACTGATAAGCAAATTCTTTGGAGTCTCTGACATGATATTTGTCGCATACATAGTCTACAGCATTGGTAATATTGACATATTTAATCTTGACTTTATTTAAAAGCACGATCGCATAGTTAATATTTACCTCTGCCTGCTGGATATCCCGCCTGCCGCTTTCCAGCCGCAGTACAATGCCTGCCGCACCGAGCGCGGCTGCAAAAATCGTGGCAATCCAGGCATAGCGCATGTCATAATCAAAGCCGTAAGATAAAATCAGCCACAGCACCGCAGCAGTCGCCACTGCAAATACCAGCAGAAAAGAGCTCTTTTGAAGCATCCTGCGCTGTTTCCTGCGATCCCTTTTTAAGATCTCCCACTCCTGCTTCTCGCCCTCCAGATACTGCATATCCCTTTTTACCTTTGTCTGGTAATCCTCATTGGCACGCAGGTTTCTTACTGCATCCGGGATATCGTCCTCCATGCGCTGGATCATCTGAAACTGTGCATCGGAAATACGCTTGGACGTATTTAAAAACTGGTCTCTGGCCAGATTCAGCTTTGCCACATAGTCCGCGGCTTTTTTTATTTCCTCTGCCTGATCCGGGGCCAGATTTTCAATCAGCTCTATATCATTTAAATACGAGGTAACAATATAGTACTCTTTTTTCCCGTCGTCGATCTCCCTGGCATTTTCCATAATCTGGTCGCAGCGGTCTGCGATCTGGCTGGCCGGGTCATTGCTTGCGATCTGCTCCAGGCTTTCCTGTGACTGTACGTCATCCAGAACCTGCTGCAGCATCTTTTTGTCTTTTCTCCGTTTAAAAAATCCCAAAAAATCACCCCTTATATCCTATATATTCGTCTTTCCACTGATCCACCTGACGGCTGATCTCGCTTTTTGCCTGTATCTGAGAGACACGCGACAGGCGCTCTAACCGCAGTATTTTCTCAAATTCTGCCGATACCTCTGTCATCTGCCCTAATTCACTCAGATTTTTTTTCATTGCTGCAAACTGTTCCGGCCGTATATGATTACGCTGTAAAAACCACTGCACGCGCTCTGCATCTTCCAGAAAGCAGACCGCCTGTAATGCTGCTTTGAGCGAATCTACCCGGCGGCTCAGCTCGTATGCCTTTTCATAACAGCTGACCGCGCGCTCAAAGCAGAACATCTTCGCATAAGCCGTGCCCATATTGTGCCAGATATCTCCGCTGACCCGGATATCCGACGGACTGTTTGTCGCGTTCAGCAGGAGATTTCTATATTCTGCGATCGCAGCCAGATACATGCTGCGCTCCATCAGCTGATCCGCCTTGATCTTGCGGTTTTCATAATTAGACTGATGATCCATCTTCTGCAGCTTCATTCCTAAAAACTGCATTTCATTTCTGGAAAAATAGCCCGAATCCATAATGATCTGCATGCAGAACATCCGAAACCCTTTCTGGTCCTCCATAAGCCTGCGCAGCTTGTGCGCCAGCTGCTGCGCCGAAAGCTCTGTCTCCAGCCAGTCACAGAACTCTGCCGTCATAATATTTTCATCCAGCAGATAAATATTGTCCTGTAGAAAATAGCACAGTTCTTCGATCGAATAAATATTCTGTTTTGCGCTCTCCAGATAATAAGGCTTTGCAGCACGCCGAAAGCTGCAGAAAATCAATTCGCCCATACGTATTCTCCCCTACTGCATTGCTTCATTAATTCACCTTCATGACATACTCCCATACCATTTCACTGGCCTTAAAAAATTCCCCCAGCCCAAGATCCCGGATTTTAATCTTTACCGAGCGGTCTGTCACCGGCTTTGCCTGAATACGCAGCCTTGTAGCCTTCTTGGGACGTGAAGGCAGATTGGTAAGCTCCAGCGTCTCGATCCTTGCCTCCCTGCTGTTTGGCTTTTGAATCCAAAAATCAATCTCGCCCGGCCCGTCTAAAATCACCTCGCATACACTTTTCGCTTCATACATATTGTCCCCTGCCGAGATCAGCGTGTGAAATGCCATCTCGTTATTTCTGCGCACTTTAAGGCTGATATTAAACTTCATCTCATTTTCACCCATATACGCATAATGCCAGGGAATCAGCCCTGCGTGCACTTGTGCTGCAAAGCACGCCCCTTTGGAAAACAGGTTCTTGCCCAGAAATGCCCGCCTCCCCTGGCATAAAACACGCAGGGAATGCTTCATCCAGTCGCCCTCAAACCCTTCACCCACTAAATAAACCGACGAAACGATCTTTTTTTCAAAGAGCTTTGGGATGATTTTTGCAAAATCCATGTCCTTATTCTCCGTCAGATATCCGCAGTCTTCCTCCAGAACCTGTACCAGCTGCGGCTTAGACTGTTTTGCGCGCGTCAGGTACCAGCAGATCATGCTCCTGCCAGAATACTGGAACATCGCCACGTCATGTGTCGCCAGCCCGTCCTTCTGGTTCAGGGCATAATAGTAAAAGCTCTCCATATAATCCAAAACGGTGATCTTTCTGCGTGCGACAGGCAGCTGTGCAAATACATATTCCATCAGTTCCATTAATTTATCATTTAATTTTTCGAACGCGAATACTACTTTTCCGATTTCGATTTTAGGCCCCAGCTTTCCCGCCAGCAGCAGTATCTTTTTTAAAAATATGGCAAGCAGCATGCGCACCTCGTATGTCTGGTTCTCAATAATCGTAAAATCCCGCTCCAATGACCGGGAAAGGAGGCCGGCCTCACACCTGCCCATATCCGCTTTGCCAAAACGGATTGCTTCATCTCCGTATACCCACTGCCCGGATGAAGCTGCCATGCATACTGCCAGCGGGATCTGAAACATCTCGCTTCCCGCCACCGAGCTGACGGTCTCCGGCTCTAGATGTGTCGTCGTCGCAAAGCTGACCATGGCATAGCTGTCGTTTAGATCTATTCCGATATACAATTGCTGCTCGTTATCATCCATCATCCTTCCTCTTTCTATTTTATTTAATCTTTATTATATAACCTTGAACAATTTGCCTGTCAAAATATTCAGCTTTTCATATTCCTGCATCAGTCTCATGATCTCCTTATAATTTCCCTGCTCACGCAGATACAGCATAGAGTTGATATAAGCATAACGCCCGCCATGGCTTACATCCCTGTATTCAATGCCTGCCACGCGCCTGCTCTCACCAAGCCTCTGGTCTCCTTCTTCCGTTTCCTCCGTGATATAATATTCCACCTCATCGTCACGGAACAGCAGGAACTCCCAGGCAAAGATCCCGTCGTAGATATTCGGCATATTTTCCGTCGTAAACTCCTCCTGATCCTTCGGCATACGGTAATGGATCTGGATACGGCTGTCCGGCCTCGCATGGTATTCTACCAGAATACGGTTCTGCAGCTGATACTTGCTGCACAGGCTCTCCGGCAGCTGTTTATAAAATCCAAAATTCATATTTCTGGATATAAATTCATTCAGCAGCTCATCTGCTGCCTTCATCTGAAAACGGTCCAGATAGCTGGAATCGGCAAAATGCTTCAGCAGCCCGAGCCGGCAGGCCGCTCCACGCAGCTTTCCTTCCTTCTGCAGCTGGCAGGCTTCTACAAACAGGCTTTCCGGCAGCACCATATCATTTACAACATATTCATGCATGCAGTATGAGCGGTACGCCTGCAGGATAAATTCACGCCCGTTGTGCATCCGGTAGCCCTGATAGACCTCCTGTATCTCATCCACATATTCCGTACTGTAAAGCGTCTGTACCAGCAGCCGCTCTTCCAGCTCCGCCACATCTACCAGCTCGCACATCTGCGCTGCCTTATACACGCTCATCATCCTTTTGGACGGTCCTTCGTAATACTTCGCCAGATAGGACGTCACAGCCGAGTTCTGTCCCCCTGCCAAAAGCACGGACATGCACAGTTCCAATAAAAACACATCTTCTCCGACATCCCTTGTGCGGATCATATAGGCTGCCAGCTGCGCAAGACGCTGCTGGTCTACTCCGTCATAGCCATAACTGTGCACCAACTCATATGCCTTTTCGTGATAGCCGTGCTCAATCATCAGCTCAATAAGCACGTTTCTATTTTCCCTGCTCATGCCTGCAAAATCAATCTGTGCAAGATATTCTTCGATATGCTCCTCCTGCTGATTCATCAGGCAGTAGCGTACCAGCCCCGGCCCGATCTGATTTTTAAACTTCGTGCTGATCAGCGGCGAATCCATCAGTATGCGCAGATACTCCACATCGTTTTTCACCGGCACGCTCAGATCTGTCTTGCCGTCCATATGGTGCATCAGATACTGCAGCTTTTCCGGTGCAAAACTGAGACATTTTCGTATATAATGCGACGGCTTCATCAGTTTTTCCAGCTGGCACATCTCCGGCGATACAAACCTCTGCCCCCTGTTATTTTCCAAAATAATTGCATAGTCATTGGAAAACAGCTGGAAATAAGCCTTTTCGCCGATCAAAGGTACTCTCTGCTCTTCCTTCATATGCTTCTGCACGATCACGACATACGCAGCCATATGATTCGAGCAGTAGAATTTATGTGTATACAATATATCTGCCAGCGGTGCCGCAAGCTCCTGCGTCAGTATGCCCTTGTCCAGCATCTCATCGTATATGACTGCTAGATTATCATCCATATGCCCTTTCAAAATCTCATCAATCGCAAACTGCTTCATTGTTTCCGAATATTTGCCATAGATCGCAGGCTGTTCCTTTTTGCGTGCAATAATGCTGACATATAAAGCCGCCTTGTACTGGTACGCGAGCTGGTTATTATATTGAAAATACATCTGTATGACTTTTGGCAGCGGCCCCGCGCCATGGAGGTCCATCGTCAGCAGATACGCTTCATACAGTCCGGTAATCTTTAAATTCTGCTCAACTCCCCTTGCATACCACTGATGGTATTTGGGCCGAAAGCACTGCCCTTTGATTAAATACGCACAGACTCCGGCCAGCATGTCTTCGTCAGGATACTTCTCATAGCTGCGGAACAAGATCCGGCAGACCGTAGGATGAAACCGGCGCATATTATTGGCCAGATGCATGACCTGGTCGGACAGCTCCCTGCCGAGCACGCCATGCCTGGAGGCCCAGTTCATAATCAGTATTTCACTCTTTTCCATTTTGGTCAGCAGATACGGCTCGCTGACATATACCGCATACGCCTCTACGTACCAAAGAGGCGTATACTGCCCGCGCAGAATGCGCTCTTCTATCACACGCAGCTTGACCTGGGGCTGCGTGCGCAGCACGCCGTTCAGGCGCAGCGTTAGAAAAAACATCATCGGATGCGAGCCGCAGCGCTTTGCAATCGTCTCGATTTCGGTCAGAAGGCGGTCTATAACGACCGGCTCTTTTTCATTCTGCAGGCACAGATAGTCGTAAAATGCCCACTGCGGTTTCTTCTTATCCTTGTATTTCTGGCGGAAATCATTCATCAGCCATTCCGCATCCTGTTTCTGCTTATTGCGCTGCAGCGCATATGCCTTAAACAGCATATGCCATTCATCAGCCGCTTTCAGCTCTTCGATCTGACTGATCAGCCCGACGGTCTTTTTCGTCCATTCTCCTGTTACGATTTTTTTCAAACGATAGTCGATATAACACTGCGTCAGTTGATATAAAATGCTCTGCAGCTTCTGGCATTTATGCTCCCTGGGCACATCCATGCTCTGTGATGACACCCAGACCTGTATTTCTTCTTTCTGAACATCATTTTCAAAACAAATGCTGCCATAGTTATTTCCCGCATGCATTTTTTGAAGATCAATATAAAAAGAAAACGGATAGCTGCTGCCTATAAAATCACTGTCTGTCAGATACCGTTTCTGCGGCACTAAAAAAGCACTGCTGCTGGAAATGCGTATATTTAAAAACCCCCAGCCGTCTTTTTGAATGCTGACCTGCTCTTCCACCGGCTTTTTTACGCCAAAATATTCTACATTGTGTTTTTCAATTGAAAAACGTACCCGCTCTTTTCTGCCTGCGCCGATCAAAAACTCTTCCATTGTCTGCTCTGTAATCGACGGGCTGGAAAGAGCCTCATATAATAAAGAAGCTTTTAAATCTTTCGGAGTCAATATATTTCGAAATGCAGGTGAATGAAAGATATGATACGCCTCTTTCCACTCGTTTTTGGCTAATTTGGCAAAATCCCTCAGATTTTTGATCCTGCCGGTAGAAGCCTCCGCATACAGCCTCGTTACGGTAACTGCATAGGAAAGCTGATACTCCCCGCCGTTGCATATAATATAAAGCTCTCCGACCGAAATATCTCCTTCTGACATGCCGTCTGCATGAAACTGCACCTGGATCTGCGCCTCTACCCCCTCAAACTGCGGCGTCAGGCACTCCATCCTTGCACTCGAAGAATAAATTATGCTCCTCATCAATATTCCATTTTCACTTCTGACCTGAAAGCTGTCTGTGGCAGTCTGTCCTTCTACCACCTCTAATTCCAGCTTTTCCTTTGAGAAGACAACCTGCGGCTGGTCATAGGGTATTTTGCCTTCCGCTAGTTCTTCGATTCTCTTTCGCACACTGCCACCTGCTTTTCTCTTGCATTTTTCTTTAAAATCATTATAATGTACAAAAAGCGATACTATTTGATCATAACCTATTTGATCATAACCTATCTTATGAATTATAAACTATTTGAGTTGGACGTGCAATATCTTGATATCAACTTTAAGGAGGCAGAATATGATACAGCATAAAGACCATTTCCATGGAAGTGATTTAGAAAAAATCGAACAGTACTATGGCATAAAAAAAGATGACATCATAAGCTTTTCCGCAAATGTCAACCCTCTTGGCATTTCCCCAAAGCTGCGCCGGACACTGGCAGAAAAAATCGATGCCATTACAACTTATCCAGACAGGGAATATACGGCACTGCGCAGGTGCATTGCAAAGTACGCGGGGACTGATTATGAAAATATCATCGTCGGAAACGGCTCTACCGAGCTGATTTCTTTGTTTATCCAGATCGAACATCCAAAAAAAGCCATTATTATCGGCCCGACTTATTCCGAATACGAGCGTGAAATATCTCTGGGCGGCGGCACGACACTTTACTATCCGCTCAAAGAATCGGACGGATTTGCATTAAATACGGCAGATTTTATCTCCTGCCTGAAAGACGACATCGACCTGCTTGTCTTATGCAATCCAAATAACCCGACATCGACCTGTATTCCGACAAAATCCATGCGCATTATATTGGACGCCTGCAAGCAGCACGGAATCTATGTAATGGTAGATGAGACTTACGTAGAATTTGCAGACAATATGCACAAGATCACTTCCGTGCCGCTTACGAATTATTACAACAACCTCGTCATACTGCGCGGCACCTCCAAGTTTTTTGCAGCCCCGGGGCTGCGGCTCGGCTATGCCGTAACCGGAAACAGAGATCTGATCAAGACGATTAACACAAGAAAAAATCCCTGGACAATCAATTCCCTGGCTGCAATCGCCGGAGAAATCATGTTCCAAGATGAGGCATATATCAATGAGACAAAATCCCTGATCTCCAGTGAACGCAGACGGATGTACGCACTGTTTGAGGCTCAGAAAAATTTTAAGGTCTATCCGCCTTCCGGCAATTTTATGCTGGTAAAAATACTTTCTGATGACCTGACCTCTCAGGACCTGTTTGACTGCACGATACGCCGGGGCATGATGATCCGCGACTGCTCTACGTTTCCATTTTTGGATGACAAATATATACGGTTCTGCTTTATGACGCCAGAGCAGAATGATGCGCTGGCGAAGTGTATAATTGAAGCCTCTATTTAGAATCCGTTCTACGCCAGTAAAGCCGCCTTCGCCAGCTGGTCTGCCTCTTCATTATAGCGGTCGCCCGTGTGCGCCGCTATTTTTGTAAAGGTGATCCGCATCCGCTCCATGCACTGCCCCATATATGCCGCATATTTCTGCGTCATCTCATTTTTGGCCTGCCAGCCGCATGTCGCCCACTGCTCAATGCCTGCATAGTCATAGCGGATATCAATGGATGAATATCCATGTTCCTGCGCCCACTTCACCGCATGCATAGCCCCGAGCATTTCGCCTGCCACATTCCGCAGCGCCAGCGACTGCGGCTGGCTGCCGCTGCCGGATTCTCTGCAGATGCTCCCATCTGGTGCGATCAGTATACAGCCGTATGAATATTTTCCGATTTTTTTGCTGAAGCTGCCGTCTACATACGCAATAAGCCGGTCTGCGCTGCCTGCGGATTCTTCGTCCTGCTGCCTGGCTGCCTGTGCATCAGCGCCGCCGCCCAGGTAGCCTTCTGCCTCCTGTTTTGTCTCAAAGCTCTTGTAAACAGCACCCGGAAAGCCGTGTACCATCCGCCTGCATTCATCCCAATTGTAAAACAGCCCTGTCTGCCTGCCCTTTTTCACCGCATAAACTTTCTTTTTTGCCATATAAATATTTCTCCCTGATTTAATTTTTACTGTGATCTTCTAAAATTCTGCTGATTTCATCCTGTACCTTATCAATATCCATATTGTCCATCCACTGGTTAAGGCGATGGGCTGTTTCCTGATATGGTTTCGGCACACTCTGCGCATCCAGCATGCGGATGACCTGTGCTGCCTTTGCATAATCAAAATCCTCCAGACACTGCCCGGTTTCCTGCAGCATGCCTATTATTTTTGTCTCTGAAAATCCGGCTCCGTTTTTTCCTTCCGGCTCCTGTGCCGGCAGTTCATGCTGTATTAAAACAGCTTTGGTCTGCGCCAGCAGTTCATCGTAATTTTTCAGAAACTCATCTATATGTGCGCGGATATAGGCATATTCCCCGGCTTTTCCCGCCTGCTCCAGCTGTTTTGCCAGATCTGAGACATATGCCGCGCCGATATTGAGCGCAGTGCCTTTTAATGCATGAACCTGTATGATAAAGTTTTCATAATCAGCCTCATCCAGCATATGCCTAAGCTGCTCCAGCTGGCTGCCGCTTCTTTCATAAACTGCCTGAAGGACACTCAGGTAATCTTTGACCCGGCCCCCGCAGTGGCAGATTCCCTGCCGGACATCCGCACACAAAAGTATCTGCTGTATTCCCGCAGCTTGTTTTTCACAAGACTGGATTTCAGCTGTCTGTAATTCGGCAGGCTGCGTTTCTGCCGTCTGCACTTCAGCTGTCTGCTTTCCAACTGACTCCACTCTATCCGGCTGTACTCCCGCAGGATGTTTTTCACTGGATGCAGCAGCTTCTATGCTTTTCTCAGGCAGGTATTTAAAAAACAGCCTCTCCAGCTGGCGGTAATCCATCGGTTTTCCCAGATATTCATCAAATCCAAGTTTAATAAGCCTTTTTCTAACACCCGTTACCGCATCTGCGGTAAGCACAATCATCTTGCAGCTGCCTCCGGCTGCGTAATGGGCATTCAGGCTGCGTATGCGGCGCATTGCCTCTATGCCGTCCATCTGCGGCATCATCTGATCCATAAATACCATATGATAGTCATGCTCCCGGCAGAGCCTTACCGCTTCTTCTCCGCTGGAGGCGGTATCTACTTCCAGCCCGTAGTAACGCAGGCTGCTTTGTGCTACTTTTAGATTCACAAAATTATCGTCTACAACTAAAACATGTACGCCGTGAATCTTGATCGATCCGATCCCGCACTCCTGCGCATCGTCTTCCTCCAATGTGTAAAAGTTCTTATTTAGCGGCGTTTCATCCAGCATTTTCTGCTCTATGACTACGGTAAATACAGAGCCTCTGCCATAAATGCTGTCTACTGTGATATAACCGCCCATCAGTGTCACATACCCTTTTACAATCGCAAGTCCCAGCCCCGTTCCTTCCACTCCATAGTTTACCCTCTGGTCAAGCTGTGAAAAAATCTGGAACAGCCTGTCTTTTTCTTCTTCCCGAATGCCGATGCCGGTGTCTTCGACCTGAAACTGCAGAAAAGCCTGTTCCCCCTGCTTTTTTACAAGGTCTGCTTTTAAAACCACACTGCCCTGATTTGTATATTTTACAGCGTTATTCAGCAGGTTGATCAAAATGCTGCGTATTCTGATTTTATCCCCATACAGTTTTCGCGGAATATCAGAACCTATTTCCATCCGAAAGCGCAGTCCTTTATTTGCTGCCTGTGTATGAATCACCAGATAAACGTCCCGAAAGATCTTTACCGGATAGTATTCTGCGCATACCAGCTCCATTCTGCCGGATTCGATTTTAGAAATATCCAATATATCATTGATAATTGCCAGCAGGTTATCCGATGAGGTTTTAATATCCTCGATATATTCACGCACCTGCTGTGTCAGTTCCAGCTTCAGCGCCAGCTCAGAAAAACCGATGATCGCATTCATCGGCGTCCGGATTTCATGCGACATTTTTGCCAGGAATGTACTTTTTGCATGATTAGCTGCTTCAGCCTCGTACTTTGCCTCCTCCAGATCATGCACCGCCTTTATGCGTTCCGATAAATCTGTCACAATAATAATATAGCCGATGATATCTCCATAGATGTCTGTAATCTTGCTGACCGCCAGGCTGCAGTAAATACGGCTTTTCTGACTGACCGCATCTATATCCTGGTGGCTTTCTTCAAACTGAAACACCTCCTGCTCATCGACAGCAAACAGCTGGCTGATCTTTATGTTTTCCAATGCGGACAGTTCCCTGCCGGTTCCAAAAAAATGCACCGCAGCATCATTCATAATATGCAGTTTTCTTTCAGCGTCGTATACAAGCACCGGCATTGCCAGAGAATAATAAATGAACTCTGACATATTCATAATGTTGATCTTCGTATGATTGATCACATTGACCGCATAGTATAAAATAACCATGCCGCAGCACTGTGTCACTGCGCTTCCCATAACACCAAATATTTCGGCCATTGGAAATACGCCGTCTAAAATATCACCTGCCATCAGCAGGATCTGCACCATCAGCAGCTTTTTTGCAAATGCCTTTAAACGCCCGGCCTCCGATTTTTTCAGCATATATACCGCTGCGCCTGTAATTACGGCGGCTGCGGATACCAGATAGATCATATCCACATGCCTGCTGAATCTGTTTTCCAGATACGCAGTCATGCCTATCCGTCCCAGGCGGAATGAGACAGCGCTGTTTGCCGTGATCAGATATGCGGCAGCCCCGGGCACCGCAGTCCAGTATAATACCTGACGAAACCGAATGGATACACCACTGACTACTACTGCCAGAAGCTGTGCAGCAGTCATATACAAAAAAACTCCTGCCAGTCCAAGCATCCACCAAAAATATGCATGCTCTGTCCCTTTCTGCATAACCAGGCCGCCAAACCCAAAGCTCCAGGCCGCACTTGCCAGACATAGAAAAGCTAAAATACGGTTTTCAATATATCTTTTTTCTCTGGAACAAAATAACTGTATGGCATAGTAAACTGCCAGGACCCCGTCTAAAAGCAGGCAGATGAAACATATATATTTCATTAACATCCTTCCTCGCTATATAAATAAAAAGCACGCCGCACGGACTTTCTATTGTCATGAATCAGCAAAAGCACCCGGCAGCCCCAATAGAAAGGAGACCGGATGCTTTTATCCTATTATTTATTTGTCAGATATTCATGTATGCCTTTTGCTGCTGCCTTTCCGGCTCCCATTGCCAGAATAACAGTTGCCGCTCCGGTTACGGCATCGCCGCCCGCAAATACACCCGGTTTGGATGTCTGTCCATTTTCTTCTTCTGCTACAATACACTGCCAGCGATTGGTATCAAGGCCGCTTGTTGTAGAAGAGATCAGCGGATTTGGAGAAGTTCCAAGAGACATGATCACCGTATCACATTCGATCTCATACTCCGAACCAGGCACTTCTACCGGCCTTCTCCTGCCTGATTCATCCGGCTCACCCAGCTCCATCTTGATAATGCGTATGCCTTTGACCCAGCCGTTTTCATCTACAAGAATTTCCTTTGGATTCTGCAGCAGGTCAAAGATGATTCCCTCTTCTTTTGCATGGTGCACTTCTTCTACTCTGGCAGGAAGCTCAGCCTCGCTCCTGCGGTATACAATATGTACTTCTGCCCCAAGACGGAGTGCTGTCCTTGCCGCATCCATAGCGACATTGCCGCCGCCGACTACAACTACCTTCTTTCCTTCTGAAATCGGCGTATCATAATCCTTGAAGGATTTCATCAGGTTATTGCGCGTCAAAAACTCATTTGCTGAAAATACGCCGTTTGCCTGCTCTCCCGGAATGCCCATAAACTTTGGCAGCCCTGCGCCGGAGCCGATAAATACCGCTTCAAATCCTTCTTCCTCCATCAGCTGGTCGATTGTCACTGCCTTGCCGATCACTACGTTTGTCTCTATTTTTACGCCGAGAGATTTTACATTTTCAACCTCCTGTGCTACGACACGCTCCTTTGGCAGACGGAATTCAGGTATGCCGTATACAAGCACGCCGCCTGCTTCATGCAGTGCCTCAAAAATAGTCACGTCATAGCCGAGTCTTGCCAGATCTCCTGCACACGTAAGTCCTGCAGGGCCGGAACCGATGACTGCTACCTTCCTGCCGTTTTTTTCAGCAGCCGGTGCAGGCTTGATGCCGTTCTGGCATGCCCAGTCTGCGGAAAAGCGCTCCAGCTTGCCGATGGATACCGGCTCGCCCTTGATACCGCGGATACATTTTCCTTCACACTGAGATTCCTGCGGGCAGACACGGCCGCATACTGCAGGCAGTGCAGAGGATTCTGCGATCACCTGATATGATTTTTCTATATTTCCTTCTTTTACCTGCTGGATAAATGCCGGAATGTCAATACCGACTGGACAGCCTTTGACACACTGCGCATTTTTACAGTTGATACACCTTGCTGCCTCTTCCATAGCCTCTTCCTTGGAATATCCAAGACATACTTCTTCAAAATTTGCCGCACGAACCTCAGGCTCCTGCTCCTTGATCGGCACACGTTTTAATACATCCATTATTTATCACCTCCGCAATTTCCACATCCGCCATGATGGGATGCGCCTTCCTCCAGCTTTAACATTGCCCTGCCTTCCTGTGTCTTATACTGCTGCTGGCGCTTCATAGCCAGATCAAAATCTACCAGATGTCCGTTAAACTCCGGCCCGTCCACACATGCAAACTTCACCTGTCCGTCTACAATCAGGCGGCACGCACCGCACATGCCGGTTCCATCTACCATAATCGGATTCATCGATACAATCGTAGGTATATTCAGCTTTTTCGTCAGAATGCAGACAAATTTCATCATAATCATCGGCCCGATCGCTACGCAGTGATCATATGTTCTGCCATTGTCCACTAATTCCTGCAGCTGATCCGTTCCCATTCCATGAAAGCCATATGTACCGTCATCTGTAGTAACATACAGATTTGCAGCAGCCTCGCGCATCTCGTCTACATAAAAAAGCAGCTCCTTACTGCGCGCACCCATAATAACATCGCAGTCAACGCCGTGCTCTTTTAACCACTTTACCTGCGGATAAACCGGCGCGGTTCCTACCCCGCCGGCAATAAATACAATTTTTTTCTTTTTTGTCTCCTCCAGATTTTTTTCTTCACAGATCTCAGAGGCGCAGCCAAGCGGCCCTGCAAAATCACGGAAACTGTCGCCCTCGTTCAGTCCCTTCATACGCTCAGTCGAATATCCCACGGTCTGGAATACAATCGATACAGTCCCCTCATTACGGTCATAATCACAGATCGTAAGCGGGATACGCTCCCCTTCCTCGTCCATCTTTACAATGACAAACTGTCCCGGCAGACATGATTTTGCTACGCGCGGCGCTTTTACGACCATCAGGTAGATCTTATCTGCCAATAATTCTTTTTTTACTATTGGAAACATAACCATCCTCCATTTTTTCATATTGTATGCAGTATATTCAACGATATATTCCTGCTGCCGGCATGCCCTGCACTCGCCGCGCAGGCCATCTGCCAGACTCCTGTTAAGAAAAATATACCAGCTCATCCTCCGGCTTCTGGGCAGGCTTTATGCTGACCGGATACAATACCGGTCCTTTGCCGTGATATTCTCTGGCAAATTCGTATTTTACTTCTGCCGTAAGCTCGATCCAGCTTCTGTGAGGCACCTCGTCTGCCTTTGCATACTTGCATTTAAAGCCGATAAACTGAATATCCGCCTCGCAGCAGGTCATTGCAAAACGGCCCGGCACAAACACGCCGCGCTTCATCTTCTGCTCCGGCCTGTATACCAGCGCAAGAAAATGCACTTTTTTGCCGTCATACTTCTTAGGATGATCCATGGCATCCAGATACCAGATCCCATAATCCTCATCCGAGACCTCAATCACCTGCGCATTCAGATCAAACGGCAGCTCCTCCATCTCACCGTCATCAATCGTGCCGTCCCTGCGCTCATAGACGATCTGCGCCCTGCGGTTTAACGCCTTGACCGCCCTGCGGAATTTTCCCTTAGGCGTATCGTCATCACAGCGGTTAAAAATAACTACATCCACTGCAAACAGCTGCTCCATGATCATGGCACGCATATTCGTCAGATACATCTCAAACGTTTCTGCATCCACCGTCGCCAGCGACTGGACGACTACCCAGCCTTTCGGCATCTTCATTTCCTGCAGCGGCCCGACTTCCCACGTGCCGTTATATTCTATAAACACTTGATCTGGATGATATTTTTCATTTAACTCATTTAATTTTTCTTCGGTAAGCTCCTCCTGCTCCTCTATCATAGCAAGGCTGCCCATAATCGTATGAAGTTTTACTTCGTCGTATTCTTCCTCGCCGTCTTCGCAGCAGATAATCAGATTACGGGCATCCTTTCCAAATCCATTTTCATACAGGGTTTCATTGATCAGCGTAGTCTTTCCGCTGTCCATAAAGCCGGTAAACAAATATACTGGAATCTCTTCCATGAGCCACATTCCTTTCCGATTACTTACTAGATCTCAAACAAGTCCAAAAGACGCTCCTCGGCCAGGCTGCATCCGATTACACACAGGCGTCCGGTATACTCCGGCTGTCCCTGGCGCAGCTCGTACTCACCCGGAACCATATCAAAATAAATCCAGCTGCCGTCTACAGACTCTACCATGCCCTTTGCACGAAGAATCGTGCCGTATTCTTCTGTCTCCGAAAGAACCTTGAGCGCATGTTCAATCACAGACTTTTCATATTTATGCGGCGTCTCTTTTCCCCAGCTCATAAATACTTCATCCGCATGATGATGTTCGTGGTGGTCATGACCGTGATCGTGGCCACAGCAGCTGCTGCCGTCATGACTGTGATCGCAGCAGCTGTGCCCTTCATCCGCATGATGATGTTCGTGGCATTCTTCTGTATGAGGCGCACGGCTGCTGTCATGATGTGTATGGGCATGGCTGCTGTCATGATGTGTATGGGCATGGCCGCTGTCACCATCATGACATGCATGCGTACAGCCGTCTTCACTGTCATGATGCGCATGGGTACAGCCGTCTTCACTATTATGATGAGCATGCTCATCGTCATGGTGTGCGTGTCCGTGCTCATCATGACAATGCCCGCACGCATGATGTTCATGATCATCATGCCCATGATCACAATGCCCATTATGATCATGGTGATGATGTGCATGCTCTGCTGCCTCCTGTGCATGGCGTGCTTCTGCCATCAGCTCCATCTCCAAAGAATCTGTCTGTTCGATTACTTTTAAAATGGCCTCTGCACTGATCTCATCCCATGGCGTTGTAATAATCGCTGCCTTAGGATTCAGCTCCTGCATCTGCTTTACACAAAGCTCCAGCTTTTGTGCAGAAACATTCTGGCTCCGGCTCAATACAATCGTAGAGGCAAATTCAATCTGGTTATTGAAAAACTCACCAAATGCCTTCATCTGCTTCGAGGCCTTTGCCGCATTTACGACCGTGACAAGCCCGTTCAATTTTACGTCCCGTTCTTTTTCAAGATCAATAACTGACTTCATGACATCCGACAGCTTACCGACGCCTGACGGCTCGATCAAGATACGCTCCGGATGAAACTTTTCCAGCACTTCTTTTAAATTCTTATCAAAATCCCCAACCAGTGTACAGCAGATACAGCCGGAATTCATCTCTGTAATCTCGATTCCTGCATCCTTTAGAAAACCGCCGTCAATGCCGATTTCGCCAAACTCATTTTCAATCAATACAATTTTCTGTCCCTTGAAGACTTCTTCAATCATTTTTTTGATCAGTGTCGTCTTTCCGGCACCTAAAAAGCCTGAAATAATATCAATCTTTGTCATGTTAACATCTTCTTTCTATTTTTTTAATACACAATACTACTTGACCTTGACACATACATCTTACTATACCATATATAACAAGGTTTATTCCAGTAAAATTTTTAAAAAATAATACAATTCCGTGATTCTACCGACAGTTTACCTCAAAACTGCGTATTCCACACACAGTCGATTGCAATCCGCGGTCATTTACGATATCATAAACCCATGCAGAGGGTAATATACAAAAATGATTTCTTCAGGCAGTGCCTACAGGATGATCACAGGCTGTCAGAAGGGTGACAATGCAAAACAAATATAACGAATAGCAAAAAAATATAACAACAGAAAGTACGGGTGAAAAAATGATCGGACAAAATGAGGGACAAAATAACAGCAGGATAAAACATACTGAACCGTTACATAACCAGACTGAAAACAACAGAATAATAAATGGTGATTTAAAAAACAATAAAGCGGATAATACGCAGTTTGAAATCGACAAGGCAAAATTTGGGGAATTTATAAGCACGCAGCGCAAAAAGATGGGATACACGCAGAAAGATCTGGCCGATCGGCTGTTTCTTTCAGATAAAGCCATAAGCAAATGGGAACGCGGCCTCAGCCTGCCTGATATCTCGCTGCTGATCCCTCTGGCAGGCATACTAAATGTCACCGTCACTGAACTGCTGGAGGCAAAGACGGCAGACCGCCTCCCGGATATGGACGCAGGGCATGTAGAAGACCTGTTAAAAAAGACGCTTGCCTATTCTGCCCCGTCGCCGGCTGAAAAAAAGAAGAAAAAAATAACGCTGCAGGTAATCTTCGGGCTGTGCATGACAGCCGTTATTGTCGAATTAAAGATTTTTTTCCAACTCGGCTATTCCGTAAACGACCTGCTGAATAACAACCTGCTTACCATGATGCTGCTCGGCTCCATGTTCGCAGCATATGCTTTTCTCGGAGCAAAAGACCGCCTGCCTGCTTACTATGACGAAAATGAAATCAACTTCTACAGTGACGGCATCTTCCGCATGAACTGCGCCGGCGTAAGTTTTAACAACAGCAACTGGCCTTATATCCTGCTGTCCATGCGCATATGGTCTGTGATACAGACAGCTGTGCTGCCCGCATGCTATCTGTATATCAGCCGGGCATATCCGAATCTGTGGCACAATATCGGATTTTTCTTACAGCTGACACTGCTTCTGGGCGGCCTGTTTGCACCTATTTACATTTTAGGCAAAAAGTTTGGTTAATTATCAAATGATAATATATTTTTGTCATCTCATCAAGGATATTCAATGATGAGATGACAAACCAGACATCTTTTACAGCTTGCGCAGTATTTTTTGGATATCTGTCTGATGCCCGATTACCATCAGATGTTCATCTGCTTCAAACACATAATCCGGTCCCGGCATCAAATGCATTTCTCCATGATCTTTAATCCCTATTATATTTGCATGATATTTTACGCGCACATCCACATCCCGAATTGACCTGCCGACCCATTCCGGCAGCGGCGAGATCTCGTATATAGAAAACCCTTTTCCCAGCTCCACATAATCAAAGACCTGATTTGCAGAAAAACGCACTGCCACTTTATCCGCTATGTCCCTGTCAGGATATATAACCTCATCCGCGCCGTTGCGCAGCAGAAACTTTGCATGGATATCACGGTCTGCCTTGCTGACGACATATGCGGCACCTGCCTCCTTTATAAGGCTTGTGATCTCAAGGCTGGACTGAAAATTGTTCCCGATGCACACAAAGCAGATGTCAAAGTTTCCAACCCCGAGGCTGTTTAATACTTTTTCATTGGTACAGTCCCCGATTTTTGCACTTACGACAAACGGAAGAAGATCCTGCAGCTTTTCCTCCTCTTTATCTACAATCATGATTTCATTATCCAGCTTTGACAGGTTTCTGCATAAATGTGCCCCGAATCTTCCCAGACCGATAATTAAAAACGACTTCATAACACCACTACTCCTTCTGCATATTTTATCCAATATTGATTCCTTCTACCGGCTGCATGACAGGCTCTATTTTTTTATGGTCTGTAAAAGACAGCGCAAAGGAAAGGCTCCCCAGCCGCCCGATATACATCAAAAATATGATAATGACCTGCGAAGCCGCATTCAGCTGTCCAGTCAGCCCTGCCGTCATGCCTACCGTGCAGACCGCGGACGTTACCTCAAACAGCACATCTCCGATTGGAAAGTCCTGTATGCTGCATATGATCAGCGTTGCTGCCATGCTGAAAAATAAATAAGTGCATAACAGTGCGGATGCTTTTGTCACCGTCTCATGATCCACACGCCTGCCGAATATATTTGTCCCCGGCGTACGCAGCAGCGTAGACCGCAGATGAAGCAGCAGGACAAAAATAGTCGCCATCTTCACGCCGCCTGCCGTAGAACCCGACCCTCCGCCTATAAACATCAGTATAATAGTAAGCAGCTTGCCGCCCTCAGACAGCATGCTGGTATCTGTCGTATTAAATCCCGCCGTACGCGGCGTGACTGCGCAGAAAAATGAACTGCATATTTTCCCTGTCATGTCCATATCCGCAAACAGCCTGTTTCCCTCAATCATGTAAAACAACAGCGCCCCGCCGAACACAAGCACGACCGAACAGCTCAGCACCATTTTCGTCTGGAGTGCATATTTCCGGTAATGCCACTTATGTACCACAACATCACTCCATACAAAAAATCCGATACCGCCGATCAGAATCAGGGCACAAAGCGTAAAGCTGACCAGCGGATCGTCATAATATGCCGTAAATGAAGAATACGGCTCATAATATCCCATCAGATCAAATCCCGCATTGCAAAAAGCAGAGATTGAATGAAAGATACTGTAATAGATCCCCCGCAGCAGTCCCATCCGCGGATAAAAACGGATAAACAGCAGCAGCGCACCGATGCCTTCAAAAAATGCGGTACCAAAAAGCACCCGCTTGAGCAGACGTACAACCCCGCCGATATCCAATACATTAAAGCTCTCCTTAATCCAGCCCCGCTGCTTTAATCCGATCCTTCTTCTGAGTGCCAGCGAAACCGCCATGCCGATCGTAATAAATCCCAGACCCCCGATCTGAATCAAAGTAATCAGTACCAGCCGCCCGAAAAAAGACCAGTACGTATAAGTATCTACCAGAATCAGTCCCGTCACACAGGAGGCGCTTGCAGACGTAAACAGTGCGGTCAGAAACGGCGTCGGCGTGCCTTCCCTGGAAGAAACAGGCAGCATCAATAAAAATGTCCCCGACAGTATCAATAAAAAAAATCCAACAGCAATCAGCTGCATGCCGGATAAATGATTCAATTTTCTGCGTATCATAGCAATAACCAACCTCCTGTTTCTTTACACCATTTTCCACAGCATACAGAACGCATATGCCCGGACTTAGTTTTATCATAAAACAAAGTACGCTGCGCGAACTTTCTTTTGTCATGAATCATAAACGATAGAAAGCACGCTGCGCAAACTTTCTTTTGTCATGAATCATAAACGATAGAAAGCACGCTGCGCGAACTTTCTATTATCATAAATAAAAAGTGTGCATTTCCAGATCAGAAAGCACACTTTTTTCATACTTCCATACACTTACAGACATACACGGTTTTTTCCGCTCGCTTTTGCCTTATACAGCGCCTCATCCGCTTTTTCAAAAAACTGGCTAGAGGTCATATAATCTGAGCAGCAGCAGGCCACGCCCACACTAACCGTAAAGCTTTTTGCAGTATCTGCATCAATCGGGATCTGCTGCTGCTCAAAACGCCTGCGTATCCGCTGGGCTTTTGTCACAGCGTCATCCTGATTCATATCCATAATCATGGCAAACTCTTCCCCGCCGTATCTTGCTACAAAGCATCTTGTGCTGGATTCTTCCGCGAAAATATCTGCCAGCACTTTAAGTACTTTGTCTCCATATGCATGGCCATAAGTATCATTTACTTTCTTAAAATTATCAATATCTGCAATCAAAATGCTGAGCGGTTCTTTTGTCTGTCGATATTCTGCCATTTTCCGGTTCAGCTCTTCATAAAATGCCTCGTGATTATGCAGCCTTGTCAGCGAATCAATCGTTGTCTGAGTATCCAGCATCTGCGTATACTTGCGGATCTGGATAATAATTCTGGCTACTACAATCACATTAAACATCATCCCTGAGAAATTTAGCAGTATATGATCTTTCCACGGCGGTCCCGAGCACATTTCAACATAAATAAAATGAATGACTACCATAACAGCCGAAATCACTACCTGTACATAGATAATCTCCAGCCGGCCTAAAATCATGCCGAATATAACCGGCAGTATACAGATGACCTGCAGGCTGTGTGTCCACTGGTCATCTGCCATAACCAGCAGAACTACCGTATTTAAAATCATAAGCATGATATAGTCATTTAACAGCATCCGGCGTTTGGAAATAAAAATATCAAATGCAACTGCTAAAACTACCAGCACAAGCGGTACTGCCGCAATCTTCCAGAGCATTTCCGTCCAGGCTGCATATCCATCTGTTACAAATATACAAAACCATAAAATATCTAATAAAAACAAGCACTTTACAATAATCCACAAGGAATGGTGCAGGATATCATAACGAGTGTTCCATTTTTCCTGGCTAAGGAGCAGTATTACCTGTTGTTTCTTCTTTTTATTATCCTTCGTACCCATACTCTCTCCAACATGATTAATGAAAACTATTAAGTCCTGCCGGAAGCAAAACAAAATCTTATAGCTATAGTATACCGTTTTACCAGCTATTACGCAATATTTTTACAGAAAAATATCAAAAGCATTTTAAATCATCGTCAAATTATTACAAATTAACTGATTTTTTTCGGGAAGATGACAGTTTGACCTACTCTATGTAGTCAAATGCATTTTGGATGACCATCCATTTCCCTTCTGTAAATGCTGCCACATCAAAACGGCACGGCTGTTCAGACGATATGCCGTGCCGCATGCAGTAATAAGCTGCCGTCCTGCTGATTTTCTGCTGCTTTTTAGTATCTACTGCCTCCTGCGGCTCTCCCATCTGTGCATTGACCCGGTACTTTACCTCTATAAACACCAGATACCTGCCGTCCCGCGCGATCAGGTCAATCTCTCCCGCCCTGCACCGGAAATTGCTGCTTATGATTTTATAGCCGCATGATTCCAGATACCGTGCTGCTTTCTTTTCATATTCTGCGCCTGTCTCACGCTTATTTTTCATCCGATGATTCTCCTGCCTGTTTTCCAGATCTTTTTGCTGTCGGGTACTTTATCTATTACTGCTGTTTTCAGCCATGTTTTAACTTTTCACGCATTTTATCCATATCACTGACAAATACAAGTATCTCTGCTACTACCTGATACAGTTCCGGCGGAATCATATCGCCGATCTCCAGATGAGACAGCGTATCAGCCAGCTTATCATCCTTATAGGTCGGGACATCTGCTTCTTTTGCTGCATCAATGATCTTTTCTGCCAGTACCCCTTTTCCAGTTGCCAGTATTTTCGGTGCCTGTTCACCCGGTTCATAGGAAAGGGCTACCGCAGTTTTCGGCTTCTCTTTTTTTCTCTGTGCCATGCCTCCGTCTCCCTTATTTTTATTTAAGCGTACATTCTTCTATAAATATACTGCCTCTGCATTCACTTTCTGCTTTTAGATTCACTTTCTGCTTTTGGATTCACTTTCTGCTTTTAAATTCACTTCCGCTTTTTCATAATCACTCTATTTTATACAATTACGCTAAGCACGTACATCAAAAGAATAGCGCTGCACCATTCCTTTTGCTGCCGCCTTAGACGGCTGCCCTTTCTGCAGAAAATCTTTTACAAAATCCACCTTTTCTTCACGCTTTTCAATCCCAATGCTGCACGTATAGCCCAGCTTCATAATCCGCTCCTGCAGCTTAGGCAGGTTTGCTTCGATCAGGTCGTATGCCGCATCATCCTCCAGATAAAATTTGGTCGTGACATTTTTATCCAGCATTTTTACGGATACATCTGTCGTTCCTAGATTTTCAAGCTCTAAATGCAGGAATGCGGACAATTCTCCTTCTCTTTTACGGAGGCTGCGTTTGTTTGTATAGACATACAGATCACTGTGCGCATTCTGGTTTGCCAGCTTTAACGGTATCTGCACATAGGTATACGCCTGATTGATCTGGTGCATAAATTCTATGTTGTCACGTACCTGCGACGCCGACTGCGACAGCTGGCTGGTATCCATGCCGGTCTGCCTGGCCAGCTGCTCGATCTGGCTCATCTGGCGGTCCAGCTTTTGGTACAGTTCTTCTATTTTATGCTCTGTCTTTAGATCCTGCGGCTTTACCGTCCACTCCTGTTCCATTACATCTTTTAACAGTGTATGGTATTCCCTGCCGGAAAACAGCTTGTTCAGCGCTGATTTATCAAAACCGGAGCTTTTGTGCTGTTCGAGCAGCTGCCTAGACAGCTCTTCTAAAAATTCTTTTGCAGTCAGCTGCGTATTCAGCTTTAACTGCCCTGCCTTTGGAAACAGCTCCTTTAGCTGGTTCTCCAGCTCGCTTATATGATGGCGGTTTAAAAGCTGCGACAGCTTAGCCGGTTCTTCGGCCTGTGCGTCTTTTGCCGCCTCAGGCTGTACCTGCCCTGCCTTTGGATCATGCTGCTCTGCCTGCGGCTGCGTGACTGCCTGGTCCGGCTCATGGAAAAGCACCACCGGCTGCTTTACCTGCTCAGGCTGTACGGTATTGGTATTCAGCTGCCCGGCCTGCTGTCCCTGATCCGGCATCTGCTGATCCTGTACCTGTCCCTGATCCGGCACCTGCTGATCCTGTACCTGTCCCTGGTCCGGCACTGCTTCTCCACCTGCATTTAAGATCGTTAAAATCTGCTGGTTTAACTGGAGCAGATCTGCCGTCCCTGCGTATGCTTTTGCATATACCGAAGGGAGGGCATCCATCACCTGTTCCATCTGTCCGAGCATCTCATGCCGGTCATTCAAATAGTTCTCAAACTGCGCAGCCATCTGATCATTGACCGGTATCCCGAGCCTGCTCATCATCACGGCTGTCTGCATGGACAGCTGCGGATTCTGTACCAGTGCCTGCCGCATCGCAGCTAAAGAATGCTTGTCGATCGGCATGCCCTCCTGCATCATGCGGTTTACCATATCGATCGTATCCTTGGTCATTTCCATGCCTGCTGCATCCAGCGCCTTTTGAATCGTCGGATTAAATGCCTGCCCGTCTGCATACGGCTTAATAGCAATCGTGCTGCCGTCATTGGATTTTACTTGAAAAAAGACAGACTGGCCCAGTGTAAAATTCATGCCTGCATCCAGTCTGGCGGAAATCGTCTGTCCGTTTCCCAATCCCAGCAGTATTTTCGTACCGTCGATCGAATTAATGCTGCCTTCAAATACTGTGCCTGCCTGTAGTTCCGTTAATTTTGACACCAGATTCTGCGTCGCAACGTTTCCCGGCGGAGCGGCCCCCGCAGAAGATGCCGTCCCTGCTGCCGCATTGGCAAGTGTGCTTGCGTACTGTCCCAGATAATCTGTCACCTGCATAATTTACTGCCCCCTGTCATTCGGACTGCTGCCTGATACAAAATGTGTGATAAATGTCTTTCTATGTATTTCACATGGGCCGAGCCGCTTTACTGCCTCTATATGCGCTTTTGACCCATATCCTTTATTCGCCGCAAAGCCATATTCAGGATACTTCTGGTCAAACTGCTCCATCATACGGTCCCTCGTCACTTTCGCCAGAATGCTGGCAGCCGCAATCGAAACGCTTTTTGCATCCCCTTTAATAATCGGCACCTGACGAATTTTTACACCTGGTATCGTAACAGCATCATTTAATAATATATCGGGTATTACGCCTAGATTATTTATAGCTTCGCGCATTGCCTCATAGGTTGCCTGTAAAATATTGATCTCGTCAATCCGCCGGCAGGATACGATGCCAATGCCATATGCTGCTGCCTGATTGATAATCACCTCGTATAATTCCTCCCTTTTTTTTGCCGACAGCTGTTTGGAATCATTTAAATACAAAATCTCACTGTCCTTCGGCAGGATCACAGCCCCTGCTACGACCGGCCCTGCAAGCGGGCCTCTGCCTGCCTCATCTATGCCGCATACAAAGCCATGCTGCGCATACTGCCGTTCGTATTCGCCCATCTGGTAAATGCGCTCCCGCTCTGCCTCCAGCCATCCAAGCTGTTTGTGCGCCGCGGCTATAAGCTTTTGTACTCCGGCTCTGGTATCACTTTCATATTTACGGATAAAATCAGGCAGCATGTGTAGCCCCGCTGCCTGATATTCGTTCTTGATCTGCCCTATTGTATTTTCTGTCATTTGTTTTCTCCGGTTTCTGGTTCTGAACTGCTTTTTTTATTTTGAATAAACCCAATCGAAGTAAATGGATAAATACGCACAAATGCCCTGCCTATAATCTCTTCCCTGCGTACAAGTCCTACCGAGGAATCACGGCTGTCCATACTGTCATTGCGGTTGTCGCCAAGCACAAAATACTCATCCTCGCCCAGTATTCTGGGCGTAAATGCATCCCTTGCCTGATGAATCGGCTCCGTGCCGTACCGCTCATCCAGTGCCTCATCATTTATAAATATAATACCATGTGCATCAATCCGTACTTTTTCTCCCGGCAGGCCGATAATGCGCTTTACAAAATACGTATCCTGCTCATACCGGTAAGGAAAGGCTATAATGTCATATCTCTGCGGTTCCTTAAATCGATAAGTAAGCTTATCTACGATGATATTGTCTCCATCTGACAGCGTCGGCTGCATGGAATCTCCCTCGATCTCCGTCCGCTGCAGCACATAATTGACCAATAGATACGTACATCCTAAAATAATCGCCAGATAAAGGCTCAGACTGATGATTTCCTTTATAATAGCCTTCATGCATCCACTCTCCGTCAGCTATGGTGTCTCAATCGAAATCCTTCCCAGCCTGCCGCTTCGAAAGTCTTCCATCAGCAGTGCTGCCGCCTTGGCATAATCCAGCTCGCTGCCTTTTTTTAAGCAGCCGCGGCTGCGTGCCAGCTGTTCTAAAATCCCGATACTGCCTGCTGTTTCATCTGCCTCATACCGCTCGGACAGTATGCCTGGATATTTTACCGTAAGCTCTCCGATCAGCTCCAGTGCCATTTCTTCCACATTAACCAGCTCGTCCTTGATCGAACCAATATATGCCAGATGCAGCCCGACTGTCTGATCTTCAAATTTCGGCCATAAAATTCCCGGCGTATCCAAAAGCTCTACATTTTTATTCAGCCGTATCCACTGCTTGCCCTTTGTCACTCCCGGCTTGTTTCCTGTCTTTGCACAGGCTTTGCCGGCAAATGAATTGATAAATGTAGACTTGCCTACATTTGGAATCCCTGCTACCATCGCGCGTACCGGACGGTTAAGAATGCCCCTTCTTCGATTTTTCTCGAGCTTTTCACGGCATGCGTCCTGTATTACGGCCTGCACATTTTTCATGCCTGCCCTGTTTCTGGAATCCAGCCGGACAGCGTACATGCCCCGCTCCTTATAATAGCTGCACCATTCCTGATTCCGCTGCTCGTCTGCCAGATCCGCCTTATTCAGCAGTACAATACGGGATTTGTTCTGGCCGAGCTGGTCGATATCTGGATTATGGCTGCTGACCGGAATACGCGCGTCCACCAGCTCAATAATAAGATCTATTAATTTTATGTCTTCCTGCATCTGACGCTTAGCCTTTGTCATATGCCCCGGATACCATTGGTACTGCATAGTTTTCTTCCTTTCTATCTTACGGCCGTCCTGACTGGGCGTCCCTTTTGACCATCCTTTATTAATAGGCCATCTATTTGATAAACCCGAACTTGTCCCTCGGTGACGATATAAACCATACCCTGCCGATAATATAGTCTTCCCTTACATTTCCGATATTGGCAAACCTGCTGTCCTCGCTGTTGTTGCGGTTATCTCCCAGTACAAAATATTCATCCTCACCCAGTGTAATGGCTTCCTTTGCGATACCTGCATCATCAATATAAGCCGGCTCAAGATCTTCTACATATTTCTCATCATTAACATTTACTACTCCGTCTATAATCTGTATCGTATCCCCAGGCACGGCAATCACGCGCTTGATATAATAATGCGTGTTAACATTTCCGTTTGGCAGGAATGCAATCACATCCCCCGGCTTTGGAGATATAAATTTATATGAAAAACGGTCGATCAGCACCTCATCCCCATCCTCCAGCTGCGGAGACATGGAAGGCCCCACTACGCTGGAACGTACACCGAAAAAAAAGGTAAAGACAACCGCGATACCAATCGTAATAGCTATTTCGAAAATCCATATGATCACTTCCTGAAACAGCGAAAGATTTATCCTGCGCTCTTTTTTTCTACCAAAACTAAGCCCTTTGACCCGTCTGCCCATCTTTTTATTCCTTTTTATCTGAATATCTTGAAAAAAGAGACAATCTTGCAATTGTCTCTTCCTGTACGAATACTAACTATTTGATTAACTCTTTTACCTTTGCGCGCTTGCCTACACGGCCTCTTAAATAATTCAGTTTTGCACGTCTTACTTTACCGCGGCGGATTACCTCTACTTTTTCAACATTCGGAGAGTGCAGCGGCCAGGTCTTTTCTACGCCTACGCCATTGGACAGTTTCCTTACCGTAAATGTCTCTCTGCTGCTGGAACCCTGCTTCTTTAATACAATTCCTTCAAAAACCTGGATTCTTTCCCGGTTTCCTTCTACGATCTTGCCGTATACTTTGACCGTATCGCCAACGCGAAACTCTGGTGCAGCTTCTTTCATCTGAGCTGACTCAATGCTTTTTATAATCTCTGTTGCATTCATTTTTGTGACCTCCTATTATTTTGATGTTCTTAATACCTGCTTGTACCAGAGGACCATCGCCTTTTTCACAACAACGATAGAAAGCACGCTGCGCGGACTTTCTATTATCAAGAATCATAACTGTCCTTCGATAGTCTGGACAGTTACCAACATATCTAAGTTATCATAACATGTACGCTAATGCAAGACTTTTTTCGGATTTTCGCATATTTTTACTTTAGCTCTTTTTACATGCTCACATAACAGCCACGATCTGCGGCGCAAACTGATCATGCGTGCTGCAGACGGTAATCCAGCAGTCCTTATAACGATATTCCCTCATCTGTACCCTGCTGCTGCGCAGAAGCTCTCCTGCCGCTCCATATGCCTCTGCCTGCGCCTTTCCTTCTGCCGACGCCTGCCAGGCTGCCAGCCTTTTTTCGTCCGGCACTGCCACGTTACCGCTGCTGATTTCAAACAGATCCAGCGGCAGCGACATGCCCAGTCCTGTCATTTTCAGCACGCTTTCCTTGCGCGTCCAGTAACGGCAGAACATGTCCGCCTGCCGGTCTGCATCTGTTCCCTCTAAGATCTGATATTCTGTCCCTGTAAAAAAACGCCTGGCCAGCCGCGGGTCATATTTCCTCACCTGCTCGATATCGCACCCTATTGCTGTTTTATCAGGCGCCGCGTTTTCTTTAGAAAGCATGATACTTACAATTGCATAGCTGCCTGTATGCGACAGGTTAAACGGTGCGCCTTCCGCCAGATGCGGCTTACCGAAAGCTCCGTATTCAATTACAGATGATAATTCTGCTGCCTGTTGATGCCCCTCCCCGGCATACTCTGCTGCCTGCCGAAGTCCGTGCTCCAGCAGCAGTCCTGCGCCCAGGCTCTGCTTTCTGCTCTCCGTATGCTTTAACCTGCGGATCTTTTCTATTCTCTCCTGCGGCAGGCCGTCCAGCAGCTCCGGATTTTCGACCGGGTCCGGCAGCGTGTGTGTATCCAGTAAATAGGTCACTATCATAGATATTTTTCCCGCTCCTTTATGGTCAGCTCAGCCTCTGCCATCAGATCCGGCCTGCGCTGCATCGTGCGCAGGATCGACTGTTCCCTGCGCCAGGCATCTACCTTTGCATGGTCTCCAGATAACAGTATATCAGGCACGGCCTTTCCATTCCATTCCCTCGGGCGGCTGTACTGCGGATATTCCAGCAGGTTTCCTTCCAAAGATTCGGTGCTGCCGGACTGCTCATTCGTCAGCACCCCCGGCACCATCCTCGCAATCGCATCCGCCATAACCATGGCAGGCAGCTCACCGCCTGTCAGGACATAATCGCCGATTGATACATAATCGGTCACTATTTCCTCCAGTACGCGCTCATCTATGCCCTCGTAATGGCCGCATAAAAAAATCAGGTTCTGCTCACAGGCAAATTCCTTTGCCATCTTCTGGCGGAACACCTCTGCCTGCGGGGTCAGATAAACCGTACGCGGGCGGTATCCGACCTGCTTTATGACAGACTCCCACGCATCATACACCGGCTGTGCCTGCATTACCATACCCGCACCGCCTCCATACGGATAATCGTCTACTTTTTTATGCCGGTCCAGCGTATAATCCCTGATATTGACCGCGGTAATCGATAAATGTCCGTTCTGGACAGCCCGTCCGATAATGCTGGTATTTAAACCGGATTCAATCATTTCCGGGAATAACGTCAATATATAAAAATGCATAAGCTACGCCTCAAGCCCCGGCAGCAGGTGCAGCACAATCCTGCCGCCTTCCAGATCTATTTTCTTTACACATTCTTTGATTGCAGGAACCAGCAGCTCTCTGCCATCATCCTTTTGTATCACGTACACGTCGTTGGCGCCTGTCTGCAGGACATTTTTTACGCTGCCCAGTGCTTTCCCCTCTTCCGTTTCCGCATGCAGCCCTACCAGATCTGCCAGAAAATATTCATCCTCGCGAAGCTGAACTGCATTTTCCCTTGTGACATATAGTTTTGCGCCCTTATACTTGAGCACCTCATTGATATCGTCGATTCCTTTAAACTTTACAATTACCATCTGCTTAAAAAAACGCACTCCGTCAATTTCTAATACCAGCCTCTGTTTTCCCGTATCTGCAATGACTTCTTTCAGATCCTTATAGCGCGAAGGATCATCCGTAGTCGGAAATACCTTTGCCTCGCCCCGCAGTCCATGTGAATTTGTTACTGCGCCTACTTGAAATAAATCTTCCATAATAAATAACCTTTCTTGTAGTGGAAAAAGCATTGCAAGACAATCTGTCCTGCAATGCTTCTTTCATAACTGTCAGATCATGCTAAAAATATTACTGCATAATCTCCACAATAACCTTTTTGTCTGCTTTTGAGGCTGCTGCTTTCACAACGGCACGGATTGCCTTGGCGATACGGCCCTGCTTGCCGATTACCTTGCCCATGTCCACCTGTGCTACACGCAGCTCGATAACGATAGATTTGTCATTCTCAGTCTCCGTCACAACGACTTCATCTGGATGATCGACAAGTGATTTTGCAATCACTTCTACTAATTCTTTCATATATCCACCTCACTACTTCTCAATTCCCGCAAGCTTTAAAATCTTAGCTACGGTTTCTGTAGGCTGTGCACCATTTGCAAGCCATTTCTTTGCTGCCTCTGCATTTACGTGAAATTCACTCGGATTCTTCATCGGATCATATGTTCCGATTTCCTCAATGCTCTTGCCGTTTCTGGATGTTCTGGCATCTGCAACAACGATTCTATAGAAAGGATTCTTTTTCTTTCCAAGTCTTTTTAACCTGATCTTAACTGCCATTTTTTCACCTCCTTAATCAAAGCACATGCTTTTCCTAATAATCTATGCGAAAACGGAAGTCTGTGTCTTCCCATTTTGCCATGTTTGATTTCCTGCTTAAAACGGGAACTTGAACCTTCCCATTTTGCCGCGTTTTCCTCTGCCGCCCATAAGGCCGGACATCTGCTTCATCATCTTGCGCGTCTGTTCAAACTGCTTGACCAGACGGTTGACCTCCATAATGTCTACCCCTGCACCATCGGCTACGCGGCGCTTTCTGCTCGGATTTAAAATACCCGGATCGCTGCGTTCCTGCGGGGTCATCGAATATATAATCGCTTCTATGCGTGCCATTTTCTTTTCATCCATGGCATTTTCAATCTCTTCCAGCTGAGAGCCGCCGATTCCAGGCATCATGGAAAGCACGCTTGATAGGCCTCCCATTTTTTTCATCTGGTTCATGGACTCTAAATAGTCGTCAAACCCAAATTCTGCCTTTTTAAACTTCTGCTCCATCTCCCTGGCTTTTTCCTGATCGATCTCTGCCTCTGCTTTCTCAATCAGCGTCAGGATATCACCCATGCCAAGTATTCTGGAGGCCATGCGGTCTGGATAAAACTGTTCCAGATCTGACAGCTTTTCTCCCATGCCGGCATATAAAATCGGCTTTCCGGTAACTGCCCGGATCGATAACGCTGCCCCGCCTCTTGTATCACCGTCCAATTTTGTAAGTATGACACCGTCAATGCCGATTTTTTCTTCAAAATTGCTCGCTACATTGACCGCATCCTGCCCTGTCATGGCATCTACTACCAGAATCGTCTGCGTAACATCTATTTCCTGTTTGATCTGTGCAAGTTCTGCCATCATTGATTCATCGATATGAAGGCGGCCTGCCGTATCTAAAATAACTACGTTATAACCGTTTTTCAGTGCATGCTCCACTGCCGCTTTTGCGATATTGACAGGATTGTTTTTATCCCCCATCGAAAAAACTTCTACGCCCTGCTTCTGTCCATTGATCTGCAGCTGCTCAATCGCTGCAGGACGGTATATATCACAAGCTGCCAATAACGGCTTTCTGCCTTTCTGTTTCAGCTTGCCTGCGATCTTCGCAGTGGTCGTCGTCTTTCCTGCACCCTGCAGGCCGGCCATCATAATTACCGTAATCTCAGAGCCGGGCTTTAATGCCAGTTCTGTCGTCTCAGAACCCATCATTTTGACCATTTCATCGTTTACGATCTTGATCACCATCTGGCCCGGGTTTAATCCATTCATGACATCTGCGCCGACTGCCTGCTCCTGAACTGCTTTTATAAAGTTCTTGACGACCTTAAAATTAACATCCGCTTCTAACAGCGCCAGTTTTACTTCTTTTAAAGCTGCCTTGACATCATCCTCTGTCAGACGTCCTTTGCTGCGCAGATTTTTAAATACGTTTTGAATTTTTTCTGATAAGCTGTCAAATGCCATATCTTAAACTCCCCTGACTGTACCGATTTATGATCTGCTGCCGCATACATGATTCCGTCCGTTTCCTGTCCACATGCCCGCGCAGAATGCTACAATTCTTCTAAAATCTTGTTGGATATCTGCTCAATCTGGTCTAAGAGCAGCTCATTATAGGTGCTGTGGTACTCTGTTGCCAGTGCATGTATCTTCGCTACACATACTTTTGTATTGCGGAACTTTTCAATGAGGTGCAGCTTTGCTTCATAGCCTTCGAGTGCTTTTGTACATCGCCTGATCATGTCATGGACACCCTGCCGGCTGATTCCTTCTTCTTCCGCAATCTCTCCTAATGATAAATCGTGAAACACAAAATCCTCATAGATCTTCCGCTGGCGTTCATTCAGCAGGTCTCCATAAAAATCATACAAATAAGCCTGCTCTACTTTCTGTTCCATTTTAACACCCCGCTTTATACTGCGCTCGAACCTTGTGTATCTTAACATAACCGGCATTTGGTGTCAAGTGTTTTTTCTTTACGAACTGTTGTTTGTGCTGCCGGATAAATAACTTTATTCTTTTATGTCTAAATCTTCTGTGGAGATTCCCAGCATAGCCAGTTCGGCTTTTAAAATTTTCTCCTGATACTCGATTTCTTCAGCTCCATATTTTTTGATCCGCTGAATGCTTGTGTATTTCTCCATTGCTACTTTCTTCATTTCCTGTTCGTTCATCTGCTCCATTACCTCCATTGCTTTATTCTCCTTTCCTCTGTCAAAGCCTGCCCTCTTGACACTATTATAATATCACTTTTATTTATTCTTTTCATAGGTTTTACATCTTTAACTATATATTATTGACACAAAATGTCAATTAAAAATAGTACCCAAAAAAGTTATAAAACATTAATGAGAACTAATCTGGAATTGGAACAAAATAAAACAGGTATCCTGTCATAAAAAATCCGGCAGATACTGCGGGCGATAACGCCTGCTGCTCTGCCGGATTTCATTATTCTAAAGATTAAAAATAAAACCTATGTATGATTCATTTTCAATGCGCAACCATGCAAAAAAACATCATTAATAATTATCCGCCAGTTCAAACTGCCCGATCAGTTCATCCAGAGTCGCAGCCTGTGCTGACAGCTGCTGGCTTGTTGCTGAAGACTCCTGTGCCGCTGCCGAGTTGTTCTGTATAACTTCGGATATCTGCGTTACGCCCTGTTCTGCCTGACGCATGGTTACGGTCTGGCTTTCTACCATGGCGCTCAGTGTCTTAGAAGATTCTGCAATCTGCTTCACTCCGCTCACTACATTCCTAATAGAACCAGATGCACGCTCTACAGCCTGATTTCCGTCTGCGATCTCTTCTAATGTACTTTCGATCAATTCCCTGATATCTACTGCAGCTTTTGAGCTCTGCTCTGCCAGCTGCCGGATCTGCTCTGCCACAATGGCAAAGCCGCGTCCTGCTTCACCAGCCCTTGCAGCCTCAATAGAAGCATTCAGTGACAATAAATTGGTCTGGGAGGCAATGGCTTCGATTTCGGAAATAATATTTCCCATCTTTGCTGAAGAATCGCTGATTTTCTCCATCGCAGATACCATTGTATCCATCTCTGCACGGCTGTTGTCCGCCTCATCCGCATAATTCTTCGCCTGATTGTATGATTCTTCTGCGCTTTCTGCGCTTTTTTCCATTGTCTCTGTTATATCAATAATCGTTGCCTGCAGCTCTTCTACTGCACTTGCCTGCTCTGTAGCGCCCTCTGCCAGACTCTGTGCTGACTCTGCCATATTCATGGAGCCTGCCGATACCTGGCCGGATGCCTCGCCGATCTTGCGCAAGGTTACTGTCATCTGCTTCTTTAAGCCGCGCAGAGAAGTCATCAGCGTAGAAAAATCATTGACGTATCTTTCGCGGACTTTTGACGTCACGGTGTAATTGCCCGCTTCCATTGCGCTCAGCAGCTCTTCCACATCATTAATAATTGTATTCAGCGTCTCAGCCATGCTGGATGCTTCTCTTACCATCTCTGCTACTTCATCATCTGTATTCAGCTCAGGGAACGGCGAAGAAAGGTCTCCTGCTGCAAATGTCTTTAATCTTTCTCCTAATTCCTTCAGCGGCTCTGCAATGCCCCTTGCAATCTTTTTGCCCAGATTGTTAGAAATCAATACAGAACCGGCAATGATCAAAATAATCGCCACTACCAGAACAACTGCTATAATCATAAGTGTTCTCGAAAGCTTTGCACCTTCATCGACCTTTACCTCTAACAGGCTCTGCAGATTATCACTGATTTCATTGTAAATAGGAGCCAGCTGATTGATCGCCATTTCCTGCGCCTGCTCACATAATTCCCTGTCCGTCGTTGCCCCAACCGACATAATCTGGGCATCCAGTGTCCAGTAATTTTCTAATTCCTTTTCAATCTTATCGTATGTTTCCCTGCCGGACTCAGATACAATCGTATTTTCAACGGCTGCAAAGCTCTCTTTAAATGCTGCCGTTGCATCCGTATGCTGCTTTTCAACAGTAGCAATGGCCTCTTCATCATCATAACCGATCGTTGCACGCAGAGATGACCTGACATCTGCAAACTCAAACATCGCTTTGCCGATATCCCCCTGCGCAAAACCAAAGTTGGTCAGCGCATATGAATATCTGTTCACCATCACGATGAGAGCGATCAGACCCAATACTGCCGATATGGCCGTAACTAAAGATACCAGGATAAAAGATTTTGTAAGCCTTTTTTCTATCCTTTCGTTTTGAAACATTTTTAGCTCTCCTCCTCATTCGCTCAAAATAAGCTAGTAAATTATGATAATTTGATGATAGCATTTCTTAAACAATAATGCAAGTACCAAAACATGAAAACGTATAACCCGCATTTTTTATAAAAAGCCCGCCATCCTGCCTGCCGAGCCAGATTACCGGTACAATGCATAATCATGCATCTCCCTTATAAATCCGGCTCCTGCCAGTGCCTGCGCCGCATGATCCGGGTATTCCCTGACGACAATCCGCTTTAAGGACGGATACAGTTTTCCTCTTTTATACTCCTGTGCAAAGTTCTGCAGGCATTCTGCCAGCATGCCTTCTTCAAACACCCGCAGTGTTTTTCCCTGCCGTTCCATCACTGCCGCCGGCCTGCCACCAAAAAATGCTGCTGCGCTGCCGGGTACATTTAGAAAATTCCTGTCTTTCATATGCGGCAGTACTTTCCCATAGCACTGCACGGGATCTGCGGCATTTACCCAGACCAGCTTCTGCGGCGGATTTGAGAGCATATGCACGACGGCTGCGTAGTCTTCTGCCCGTATAAACTGTGCGCCGGACATGCCTTCTACAAAATATCCCCTTCTTGCCCGATCGGTATATTCCCATATACGCAGCACTGACAGCGCCTCCTGCCACGATATGCCGCATATGCCGGCAGTCTCCCTGCTCAGGATGAAGCACCTGTCAAAGCAGCTTTCGATCCGGCTTTTTAAATCCTGCTCCTTAACCGGCCTTACAATATCCCACCGTCCGGCATGCAGAGCCTTTACCCTCATATTTGCCCTCTGCCTTACAGCCGCCTTTTTCATCTTTTCCCTGCCAAGCCACTGGCGTACCGGCACATAGCTGTCTGCGCATACAAGCCCTTTTTCCATCAAAGACATCAGCGTATCATACGGCGGCTCCCCGTCCAGCAGGCCCGCCAGCGGCTGCATAAAGCTGGCTCCCCGCTTTACCAACGCTTCATATATAATATACTCTTTGTCTGTAAGGCACTCTGCCGTATTTAACAGGTCAGCGTCCCAGTCAATGTCTTCTTGAAAATAAAAACAGATCCCGCCTTTTTCCTTCATCTGCCAGAACATCTCTCCCCGTGCAAGAAAACGGTCGAGCATCGTCTCACGGTAGTTTCTGACGCGGCCCGGTATTAAAATTCCTTCCCAATAGGCAGCCGGAAACACCGTACCCGCATACCGTCGCATCATGCTTTCCAGACACTCTTCGCCGGGCGCTGCGGATTCCAGTGAAGACATAAGAAGCGCTGCGTATGCGCAGGCAGGTGCTGTCTGCACAGCTTCTCTGCGGTTTTTCAGTGTCCGCATTCTGGCACGCTTAAAAACCGCGGCATGATAATACCGGTCTCCATGTCTGACTGCCTCGTCCGAACTGCACAGCTGGTCTAAAATACTCTGCGCGGTACATTCCTGCCATCCGTAACGGTCTGCCGTCTGGCTCACATCCGCTGCTCCCCGGTATCTGAGCATGCGCCTTACGATATGAAGGCGTGCCTGCCGTACAGTCTCATCTTCCTGATATACGGCCTGTGTGCCCACAGCGGCTGCACAGCCCTGCTCTGCTGCTGACACATGCTCCACGCGGTCTGCTGTCATGTGCACATGTTCTGCCGCTGTGTACTCCTGCTCATGCTCTGCTGCATATTCCTGTTCATATTCCGCTGCCGCTGCGTACTCCTGCTCATGCTCTGCTGCAATCCACAGTCCCTGCTCCAGATACAGTGCCCTGCCGTCGGCTGCCAGCATTTCCAGCCATTCTGCCGGAATATCCAGCTCTCCGGCTGCGAGATCTCCTTCTGTCATAAGCAGGGAATGGAGCTGCTTTTCATTTTCCGGAAGCCTCAGGCCCTCATCCCGCTGCTGTGCTTTTAGCAGCTCGCTGTCCTGCGGCTGCAAAAGAGCTTCATCCTGCTGCAGCGCACCTTCCTGCGACAGCGCCTCTTCCACTGCATGATGGATTCCCCGCGGCGTAGGCGCGTAGTCATACATCACCGCTGCCTCCTGCGCCCACTGCAGCGGGAGTGACATCGGGGAAGGCACCTCGCTATAGACTTCCCGCACACGCACGATACCGCTTCGTATATCATACAGCAGCTGCCGGACACCCAGCGCATCCCAGAGCTGCTGCATGCATTCGCGCCTGGTCTCTCTGATAAGCGGATGCTCCTGTTCCTTTACGACCTGCTCCAACAGCTGCGCACTTTTTAACCGCTGCATCCACAGCGGCTTTCGGCCATTCTTTTTAACCCCCATCATTAAAGCACGGCCGCTGTTGTATCGAAAGGCCATATTAAATACCGGAGCGGCAGGGAGCAGGATTTCCAGCTGCCTGATACAGGTATCTGGATCTACCAGATGCAGTACGCCCTCAGGCAGGCTGCGCTGCTCATAGGAATAGAGTAAAAACCCCTCTTCCTCATCCACGCTGCCTACTTCCATATGATAGATCTTCTTTATGGCATGTGCTGCAAGCATGGAAAGCGGCGCATTCACCCTCCTGCCAAATACAGAATGCACCATCAGCTGGCTGTTTCCTGAGGCATCCCGAAAATGTTCTATTATAATCGTCCGGTCATCCTGCAGACACCCGACTGCTTTGATCTGTCTGGATAAATAACCGCTGGAAAGCATAACAGCGGCCTCGTCTAAGCCCAGGTCTGCCAGCGCCTGCTGCAGCCTTCCGTCCTCATGCGCCTGCTGCAGCATATGATACATCCGGCCGAATGCCTCGCCTGTCCGCTTATCCCTCCCTTTCAGCTCGCCTTTCCAAAACGGCAGCCTCGCACCTTCTACCTGCGCCTGCGTCACGGTCACAGTATCCCTTCCTATATTAATAACCTTCCAGGCAAACGAGCCTAATATAAAACGGTCGCCTTTCTGCGATTCGTAAACAAACTCCTCGTCTACTTCACCCAGCTTTACGCCGTCCTCGGTCTTGACTGCATAAAGTCCTTTGTCCGGGATCGTACCTCCGGCAGAAACTGCCAGCATCCTGCTGTAGCCGTCTCCTTCTACCAGCTCATGTATCCTGTCATACAGGATTCTCGGACGCACCGGGATATCCTGCTTATGTTCATAGTCTCCGGCCAGCATGCACAGAACAGACCTCACATCCTCTTTAGTCAGGCTGCGAAACGGCCATGCGCGCGGCAGCACCTGCATAACCTCATCTAAGTCGTAGCTGCGGTAGGCTGCCATAGATACCAGATGCTGCGCAAGCACATCCAGACATTCCGCCGGCGGATTTACATGCTCCACGCCTCCCTGTCTGGCCAGCTGTGCCGTCATGCCGCAGGATACGCATTCTGCCGCCGTCCTCGGAAATAAATACATGACACTGACGCGCCCCGGATTGTGGCCTGCCCGCCCCAGCCTCTGCATCGTGCCGGATACCGTCCTGGGGCAGCCGACCTGCAGCACCTGATCGATTTCCCCTACGTCAATCCCAAGCTCCATGGAGGATGTCGCACATAAGAGCCTGAGCTTTCCTTCCCTAAGGGCCAGCTCGGTCTCCATGCGCTGCTCTTTTGAAAGGCTCCCATGGTGCACTCTGGCAAAGCTTTCGCCGCCCAACAGGTTGACATAATACGCCAGCTTTTCTGCATACCTCCTTCCTTCTACAAAGGCAATCACACTGCGGCTGCCCGTGCAGTGCTGATATACGATCTTTCCCAGCTCTTCCCAGACAGGATCTTTCCTCCTGCCTTTTGCAGTATCGGCAAAAGGTGCCAGTATTTCCAGACGCACTTTTTTAGACATGGAAGGCGCTGCTATGCCGACATGCTCTGGTGCCAGATACGCTGCAGCCTGATCCAGCGGCTCTATCGTAGCCGATAATCCTATACGCTGCAGCGGTTTTGGGCAGAGCACGTCAAGCCTCGCCAGTGAAAGCATTAAATGCGCACCTCTTTTTGTGTCGATCAGCGCATGGAGCTCATCAATAATGACTGTTTTGGCTGTAGCGAGCACATTCTGCCCGGTCTTGCTGGTCAGCATCAGATATAGGGATTCCGGTGTAATGATCAATATATGCGGCGGCTTTCTGACCATGCGCTGGCGGTCTTTTTGGGGCGTGTCGCCGGTACGTATCCCTACACAGATCTGATCTGGTGCCCCGATTCCCTCCAGGGGCCTTCTTAAATTTTCACGGATATCCGCAGCCAGTGACTTTAGCGGAGATACATATATCAGCTGCAGCTTTTGTTCGAGCTTCCCTTGTTCTGCCTGGCTTTTTAAGCGGTCTAAAAATACTAAAAATGCAGAAAGCGTCTTGCCGGTTCCGGTAGGCGCAGATACCAGCACATGCATGCCCTCGGCAATCATAGGCCATGCCATCTGCTGTACCGGGGTCGGCTCTCCTAATATGTTTTGAAACCACTGTGCGGTATCCTGCCGAAAAAGAGTCAATACATCCTGCATTTTACTGTTTTTCCTTTCTGAACTGTTAAAATCCAAACTAAGATTTGATTTATAAGCTGATTTATAAACTGAGTCCAACTGTATTATAGACACAATAAAATTGTCAGTCAACTCATAAACTTATATTCACAATAAAATTCCAGCTAAAAAACTCCCCGGATAAACCGGGGAGCCACATCAGCCAGTTGCCAAAGAGGCTGCTGCTAACAAATTCATTTATTTTTTTAAACCGTATACTTCGATTTCGTAGATACGTGCCGCGCTGTCGCTGCCCTGTGTAGGCTTGTTGATCACTACCTTGACAAACTGCGCTTCTACAGGTGCAAATGTATCGTGTGTCGTACCTGCGGTATTCCTGGTCACGCTTCTTACTTCCTGGAAGTCTGTGCCGTCTGCGCTTGTATAGATTGCATATGATTTTGTATTCATATCTGCGCTCTCGCCGCCTGCTTCTGCATGGGAGATGTCTACTGCGCTGACTGTCTGGGCAGAGCCGAGATCAATTGTGATTTCATGAGGCGCACTGCCTGTTGCACACCATTTCTTTGTCACATCTCCGTCTACTGCAAACTGCGGTGCTTCATTTTCATTTACATAGGTATCTGCTTCTGTGCCGGCTCCCTGTGACAGAAGCTCGAGTCCGCCGGATGCATCTTTGGTAATTACAATATATCCTTCGACTGTCTTTTCGTCACTGCCGGATTCATTTTCTGCCTTGACAGTAACCGCATATGTGCCTTCTTTTTCGTAGGTCACGGATGCGGTTTCACCTTCTGCGCTTTCGGTATCTGCGCCTTCAAATGTCCATGTAACCTTTTCTGTATTTGGTGTACACAGGCTGGAGAATGTGATCTTCTCTCCCGGTGCGGCTAATGTAAGGTCTGCCGTAAATGCAGCCTTTGGAATGCTGTTATCCGGCCAGTCCATTGTCACTTCCGCACTGGTGCCTTCTTCCAGCAGGCTGTTTACCGGAACGATGCGGAATACGGACTTATTGGTATCGTCTGTACGAGGCAGCGTATTGATATAAAAGCTCTCTGTATTGGATATGCCGAGCAGAGATTTTGTCTGATCCTGATTAATGCGGTAGATCTCATAATATTCGGACTCTGCATCTGATTCCCAGGAAAGGCGTACGCCTGCAAACATTGCGTCCTCATCAAACTCGCTGTCAAGCACCTGCACATTGCTTGCAGCTGCCGTTCCTATGCTGTCCTGCTCTGCCATTGTAATATTTCCAAAGCGGAACTGAAGCCCTTTTACTTCTTCCTCTGCCGTAAGGCGGTAGGAAATGGTACGGATTGTCTTGCCTGCCAGCTCGGATGTATCGTACGATACTGTCGTCCATTCTCCGCCGACTTTTTTATCTCCTTCAAGCACCATCTCTGTGCCGTCATCCAGAGTCAGCACTGCATCTAATGCAACTGCTGTGCCATTCGTCTTTGCTGTCGTTGTATAGATCATATTTTCTGCTGCCGGCAGGCTGGCACTGTACATCTTCATTACAGTCTCTTTGCCCTGTGCCATATTTCCGCGCAGAATAATGCTGTTGCCGCCGTAGTAAGCATCGCCTACATCGAGGTCTGCCGTCAGGTCGTTTCCTTCCCCATTGTTAATAATATAGCGGTATGTAGGCATCACGTCGGAAACGCTTCGGTTGTTCCAGTCTAACAGGCTGATCTGCTGGCCCTTTTTATAGAAGCCATAGCCGTTTCCTGTAGAAAAATTGGTGATAAACGGCAGTTTTGTAATGGCTGTACGCTCTACTACATAGTTTGATATGCCTCTCCACTGTGTATCTTCCAGAATCTCTACTTCTTTTGAAGGATCTCCTGCACTATTTACCCACAGTTTGTTTTCCTGTTTCCAGAAGTCCTGCATTGTGCCTGCGGAAGAATATGCCCAGTTTGGACAGTAAAGGCCCAGGGATGTATGGGTGCCGCCTTCTCCGTTTTCAAACAGGTTCCATTTGATCGGCGTATTGTAACCGTTGCTCTGCACATCTACGCCTGCGTATAATTCATATGGATCGATGTCCAGCTTCTTCGCCAGCTTTGCTGAGGATTTCAGCAGCTGTTTTTTTGCAAGCTTATCTTCTGTCCACCAGAAATTTAAGAACATCTGGTCTGCTACATTTTTGCCGTCTTCGCTCTTTAAGTATACAGAGTTTTTGTTCGTCAGCGCATTCTGCCAGTCCATCTTGCCTTCATCTGTCATAGAATCGTAGTAAATCAGGTCAAGCTCTGGTGCTTTTTCCTTATAATATGCCAAAAACTCCTGCATGCGGTCTGCATGGTCTTTTGTCAGAGGCTCTTCTTCGGTTCCTTCTGACTCCTGATTGACAAACCATCCTTCAAATCCATACGTATCTGCTACCTCGATCAGCTTATCTGCTACCGGATAGCTGCCGTCATCTGCTTTTGTCAGCAGGTCTTCCAGCCATTCCATCTTGCCGCCATGGGCAGTCATAGGCATAAATACCGTACCGATCACTCTTACGCCGTTTTTATGGCCTGCGTCTACCACATCCGGGCTGGGTGCTACGATTAAACCCTCGCCTGATGAGCCTCCCCAGTATACAAGCGTATCTACATACTGCCAGTATGAAAATGTATTTGCCTCTGCCTTGTTCAGCCCGTGCGGTGAGTTGCCGCTTGTGCTGCTGTTCATAATAGAGATCGCCATAACCTTGGTATCTTTGTTCTGCGTGCCGTTGATTGTCTCAAGTTCCGCCCGGTCTACACGCTCTGCCAGCGGCACCTTGCTGATATTAAAAATCAGGTCTTCGTCTTCCTGCGCTTTCCACGTACCGTTTCGTTCGATAAAATCGTATCGCCCATCTTCTGGACAGTTACGTCTTTGCCCATCTGAGGTCCCCAGGAGGTAATCGCTGCTGATTCCCATCCCTGTCCGACTCTCCACATATTGTAAACACGGCCTTCTGTCAGGGTTGCTGCATCCGGGTTGATAATTCCCTTTGTAAACCACTCATGGATGGTCTGCAGCTCGGCATTAATATCCGGCTCTTGTAAATACCCACATCGGGCAGCTGCCGATCTCTTTTTCATTCGGCACGCCGTAAATCCTGCCGCCTACTTTCGCAGCCTCCCAGAAATAGTCGTCGATCTGACCATACATTTCCGCACCCTGCTCGGGCAGAAGCTCATCCAGCTCTAAAAAAACTCCCTTCTGTGCATTCTGGAGGTAATCATTTGTCCACGAGCAGGTAAAGCACAGATCCCATGCCTCGTCGGTATTAAAAACCACCTGCATCTTCTGGTTGTAATCTGCCCAGCCTGCTTTAATCACGCGCAGTGTCACGCCGATCTTTTCCTCAATATACTGATTGGCCTTCTCCATAACAGCCGGGTCGTCTTTCTGATAATCTCCTACCTGATACCAGATCAGCTCTATGCTCTCTTTTCCAAAATCATTGTTCTCTGTCTCGCTGCCGCACCCGGATAAAAAACCCGATACGAGCATGCCAGCCAGTGCAGCTGCAAAGACTATTTTCTTTTTCCCTGTCATAATCCCCCTGCTTTCTTATTTCATCATACGCTTAACTTAGTAGGAATCCTAGTCAAAAATTTCCAGTTTTGTTGTACAAATTCTAGAGAAAATGCAATATTTTTAAAATTTTTTTATGCATATTTGATACAAACTTTATAATCGTAAAAAATGGAATAGAATTTCGGTGTATTTGATGAGCAAAGTTTCATAAATATAAAAAAACATAAAAATTTCTGTCATAATTTATGAAATATATTTTATAATGTGAAAATTCCAATAAATTTTATACATATGAAAAGCTTTAACATCATGCAGATGACGAAGCATGACGGCAAATTAAAACTATAATCATCATAAAATTAACACAAAAACAAAGCCGCACATAAAGAAGGAAGTACGTGACAGAAAACCATTTTCCGCAGAAAACAGCTTCTATCATGTACTTCTCTCTCCATGTGCAGCCGCATGTAATATATGCTACTGCTTTTTTATTGTCCTAAGCGAAGCAGGCGACACTCCATAGCACTGCTTAAACTTCCGGTAAAAATAGCTGGTATCCGGGTACCCTACCTCTTTTGCGATATCATTGATCTTCATGTTTGTATTCAAAATCAGATCTTTTGCGATTTTATTTTTTGTCGTATTCAGATACTGGGTAAACGAACAGCCGACCTCCTTTTGGAAGATCTGCCCTAAATAAGACGCATTCATATGGTATTTGTAAGAAAGCGTCTTTAAATTCATATCGTCCTTGTAATTTTTCTGCACCTCTTCCATGATCTGCTTGACAACCGGCGTATAATAAGAATCCTCCGTATGTAAATATAAAATAATCTCAGAAATCTCAGAAATAAACAGTGTTTTAAGGCCAAAAATATCGTCTGCCTGATAGATTTTTTCCAGCATCTCTGAGAGATCTTTTAAATTCCTCGACTGTGCCAGCTTGTATTCTACCTTGATATCCTGCAATTGGACTGCCATTTTAAGCGCCATCTGATACAGTACATCTACGCTTACCTCCGACTTTAGATTGTTGATAAACAGATCTTCAATGTAGAGCATCACGCCTTCTTTGTCTTTTTTTAAGATCATCTTTCGAAGCTGTGTCTCATCAATCACGACATCCTGCGTCCTGCGGTCTTTGATATAGCTGTCCGTAATGCAGCTGCCATAGCCTTCCAGCAGCCTGTATTTCTGCAGTCTGGAGGCCTGCTTATAGCATTCCGGCAGCTGCGCGTATTCTGCGGCAGGTGCTGCTGCCGTTACAAAGCTCATAATCCCGTGCGCGCTTTCCAGCTGGTTTAACAGTCCTTCAAAGATCTCCACGGCCTGCTCATCCCCGCACGAATTATGTACATACAAAAGCAGGAACAAGGTATCTGCCGACAGATAAATCGCCTTTACCTTCTGCGGCAGCTGCCGGATCTGCGTCAAGATCGTCCCCAGTCCCTCGTTGCTGCTTACGCTGGCAGTATCGATCTTCATAATCGCAGCGTAGATCTTCTGCTCCCTGCCGACCGGCGGCAGCATCTGATAAAACGCCTCCGCTTCATCCCTGTCCAGCTTTCCTTTTAAAAACTTGTGCCACCCGATCTTGTCCTCCAGGCCTCCGTCTTTTGTCCGCTCCATTTCTTCCATCTCGTCCAGACGTGCCGCCGCATGGATCAATGCCTGCTTCAGCTGGTCTTCGTTGATCGGCTTTAAAATATAGTCCTCTACATCCAGCTTCAGTGCCTTTCTGGCATATTCAAACTCGTCATAGCCTGACAAAATAATGCATCTGGTTTTGGGGTCGATCTCCCGGATTTCTTCCAAGAGCCTCAGCCCGTTCATCCGCGGCATTTCCACGTCTGTCACTACGATGTCCACCGGCTCCCTGCGAAACTGCTCCAGCGCCTCTTCTCCGTTGTGTGCCATGGCAGCTACAGACATTGAGATCTCGTCCCAGTCGATAATGCACCGGATTCCCTGGAGAATAAACTCCTCATCTTCAACTAACATTACCTTTCTCATGCCATTCCTCTCCCTCTATTCGGATTGAGAGGATTACAAGCAGGCCCTTTGGGTCTGCTGCCTCCAAAGAAATACCATATCCTTCCCCGCAGACTGCCTTAATCCTTCTGTTTACATTGTATATGCCGATATTATCCTTATTTTCACTCGTCTTTTCATTTTTCCAAAGCTGCGCATTCAGCTGCGCTATTTTTTCCTCGTCCATGCCGGTTCCGTTATCCCTGACATACAAATAAAGCGTATCCCGCTTCTGCTCTGCCCATATGCTGACCTGGTTATCCTGCCTGTCCCGCTCTATGCCGTGGATAAAATAATTTTCCAGCACCGGCTGCAGCACAAACTTTATGACCGGAAGTGACAGCAGGCGGGACGGACAGTCTACATATGACCGGAATGTACCCTGATAGCGGTATTCAAACAGCTCCAGATACTGCTTGCAGTAATCAAGCTCCTGCCCCAGCGTGATGACATCTGCCTCCTTCAGCTGGCTGCGGAACAGCACAACCATGCTATAGAGCATCCTGCCGACCTCCCTGTCCCCGTTGCAGATCGCCTTCATGCGGATTGCCTCCAGCGTATTGTATAAAAAATGCGGGTTGATCTGGCTCTGTAATGCCTGCATCTGGGCATTTTTCCGTTCAATCTCTTCTAAGTAGCTTTTTTCAATATACAGCTCCAGCTTTTCGCACATCAGGTTAAAATTATCCGCAATCATATCCAGCTCGTCTTCTTTTTTCCAGATATTTAAACGGACTTTAAAATCTCCGGTCGTCACCTTATCCATAGCCTCCAGAATCAGGACGACCCGTCTGTTCAGCCGCTTCGCATAACGCCTGATCGTCAAAAATCCGGCCGCACCAGCGAGTGCGCCCGTACCGATCACCAGTAAAACCCGCATAGGCTGCATCTGCCTTGCCCGCTTCTCATCCATAAAAATATGCGTCTGGTACTCACCGATGGATTCACTACAGGAAAAATACTGTTTCTGCCGCAGCAGCCGGGTATAATCCTCTGTCTGCGTATCCTGATAGATCACGCTGTCTTTCGCAAATGTTACCACCATTTCGGCATAGGGATTGGCGCTTTGTATTTCTTTAAATTTTTCCTGTGCCTCAAATGTAAATAGAATACACCCGGCAGGCTTCATCGTATCAGGATTTCTGATCTCTTTTAAGTAAACAAGGCTTCCCGGTACACAGTAGACATTGTTCTGCACTTCCCTGAGCCTTGGCTTTCCGTTTTTATCCGGGTGTACGATTTTTTGCGGATAACACTCCGTCATCTTGGAAGTCTCATAGCTGATCATCTCTATTTTTTCCAGCTGCGGATATGCTTCAAATGCCTTGTTCATAAAATAAAAGATTCCTTTATAGATCAGCTCATCCGAAGACATATAACGTCCCAGAGAATATTCCTGATATTTCTCCGGGGTCAGCCTGAAATACTCCAGCAGGTCGCGCAGCTCTGTGGGCGAACGGAACAGGTCCTTATGAATATAATCCGCCGCCCGCCTGACTTCTTCAATATATTTCACTGTCTGCCCGCAGATCCTGTCCATAGCTTCTCTGTTGGACTCAAGCAGCCGGCTTCTGGAATCCGACAGAAAATAAGAGACGAGCGCTGCTACAATGCATAAAACGATCGCTGCATACGTATAAATCATCTTAAAATATAACTGCCGCGGTCTTTTTTTTGCCATCCTGCGCCCATCTCCTATCGCTGCTTATTTTACATCTTACTGCTTATGATATCAATATTATCTGATTATATATGATTTTATCTGATTCTTTTTAAAATTGAAATAATATCGTTTTCACCTCATATGGGTTCAGCTGCAGAACCACTTTTCCATCCGTAAACGCTGCCAGCGGCCGCTCCATCAGGTCAGATTCTGCCCATCCCTGCCAGTCAAAGGACGGCCGGATCTCTACCTGCTGCCTTGCCCCGGCAAAATCATGCAGGCGCACAACCAGATGCTGCCCATCCTCGGACTGCTTGACCGCATCGATCTCCACCTGCGCATTGTCCAGCGTAAAGAAGCTGCCCAAGCCGCCGGAAGCCTTTGGCACGCCGGAAAATACGTCCATCGGATTGTTCAGCGCATGTGCTGACTCTACGACATGTCCTGCCACAAAATCGCCTTTGTGCGGCAGCAGGGAATAGGTAAATTCATGCCTGCCCAGATCCTGCAGGTGATCCGGCTGCAGTCCTGACCGAAGCAGCGAAATGCGCATTACGTTATCCTTAATATCATATCCGTACTTGCAGTCATTCAGCAGCGCCACGCCATAATTACGCTCGGATAAATCCGCAAACCTGTGGCCTACAGACTCAAACCGTGCCTGATCCCAGCTCGTATTCCAGTGGTTCGGCCGGCGCACATTGCCGTACTGGATATCATAAGTCGCAAAATTCGTTCTGATATCAACAGTAAATGCCGCCTTTAACAGCTGCTGGCGCTCATGGAAGTCCACATGCGTCTGAAAATCGATTCGAGGGTCTGCGCTGTATAATACCATATCCTGCGCGATATCTGTATTCATATACTTCCATTCCATATGGATGCTCAGGCACAAAGCGCCGCATTCAGCCACTTCAAATGCAGTCAGCTCTGTCACTTCCCGCATTTTCTGCTGATAAAAGATATCGATATCCCATGCGTCATTATCAAGCGGCTTGTCCTCAAATACCTGTAACACATTTCCGCGCTCGCCGCGTGCGAGTACCTCACGCTCCTCCTGCTTATCAAACAGCCTTACCATCTGGCCGTAATCGTTTAAGCTGATCGAATAATACGGCGTCTCGATATGCTTTCCGTCTATGGTAAAGACACTGTTTTGTGCAGCCTGTGTGCCTTTTGTAAACTGAATCGTCTGATAACCCATAGGCGGCACATTTTTTACATGCACAAAGTGCATGCCCTCTGCCTGCTGTGACGGCAGCACATTTCCTGCTGCATCCGTAAAAATTCCTTCGTCGTCTACAGGTACTGCTGCAAGCGTATCCATGCTCCAGCCAGAAGCATTGTATACCGTATAGGCCCCTTCTTTCTGCTCCATTGCCTGTTCTTTATAATCGGCCAGCACTTCTTCGCCGATACGGCGGACTTCTTCGTAATCCCTGCGGGAATCTTCGTATACCTCATGGATCGAAGAGCCCGGAATAATATCGTGGAACTGGTTTGTCAGTATGGTTTTCCAGCCCTTTGTCAGCCTGTCCTGCGCTGCCGTCCCGATCTGCCTGCCCATAACCGCTGCCATGGCCGTCATCCATTCTGCCCTGCGGTACAAAAGCTCCATTTTACGGTTCATGCGCTTATTATACCCCTGGCTGGTATATGTGCCTCTATGGTATTCCAGATATAATTCCCCGTCCCATGTATGCACATACTGCTCTGTGTCCTGTACGTTCTTTTTCAGCCTGTTAAAATACGCGGCTGCCGTAGAGGTCTTTACATTCGGCACGCCTGGAATCTTGTCCAGCCTGCGCCTTGCCTCCAGCATGTCACGGTTTACCCCGCCGCCGCCATCGCCAAAGCCGTACGAGATCAGCAGATCCTTGTTCATCTCTTTTTCACTGTAAGACTCCCAGACACCCTGTACCGTACGCGCGGTCAGCTTGCCGTTGTAAGTATAGAACCAGGAATCCTTGCTGCTGAATGGATCTGGCGTCGTAATAAAATGTGTCAGCACTTTGGAGCCGTCGATGCCCTTCCAATAAAACGTATCGTGCGGCATGCGGTTGTACTGGTTCCAGCTTATTTTGGTAGTCATAAACATGTCAATGCCCGACTTTTTCAAGATCTGCGGCAGCGCCCAGGAATAGCCGAATACGTCCGGCAGCCATAAGTATTCTACCTCTTTTCCAAACTCTTCTTTTAAAAACCTGCTGCCTAAAAGAATCTGGCGTGTCAGCGATTCTCCGCTGGTCAGGTTGCAGTCGGCTTCTACCCACATGCCGCCGTCTGCCTCCCAGCGGCCTTCCTTTATGCGCTTTTTGATCTCCTCGTATATTTCCGGGAAATCTTCTTTTATATATTCATAAATCTGCGGCTGCGTCTGTAAGAAAATATATTCTGGAAACAGCTCCATCATGCGCAGCACCGTAGAAAAGGAACGGGAGGCCTTCTCGTGCGTATGCTTCAGCCTCCACAGCCATGCCATATCAATATGCGTATGCCCCACGCAGTACACATTGACAAGTGACTGCTTCTTCATGCCGTCAATTTTTTCATTTAATACATCATCCGCCTGATGCAGCGAATCATAAAATACGTCGCTGCCCGGATAAGACCAGTCAATGCAGTGGCAGGCGCGGTCTAATGCAATCCTAAGGTCGTATTTGACCGGATCTGCGTCCTCCAGGTGATTTACTGTGTCCAGCACCAAAGAACCAAGATAATAAAAATCATCCGCTTTTTCATCCAGCCATGCCAGGTCTGCCTGATTGATCCGGTGCTCCTGCTCTTTCGGCACACCGCCGCCTTCCAGGCCGGACCAGAGACGGAATGTCAGCTGTACGGTCTTTCCGCATAGTTCATCCGGGAAAAACACCTCCATATGGTTGGAGTCTACGCCCTGATAAGGCTTTCCGTTCAGATAGCACATCGATTCAAACCCGGAATTGTTCCCTTCCCCGGTCTTTCCGAAATCAAAGATTCCTACGACGCGTCTTCCTTTCCATTCTGCAGGCACGGATATCTCTTTGTACATCCATAAATAATGGTCTCTTCCCGACCAGCGGCCGCGGGTCTTTAATGTATCCCAGTTTTCATGATTTTCTGGTACTGCCGGGTTTACGACCCCCTGCTCATCTTCGCATACCGCAAACTCCTCTAAATGGATGACACCGCGGTATCTATAGTTTTTTACTTCATTGATTCTTCTGTCCAATTTTCTGTCTGTATGAAACATACGATTATGGCCCTCCCAGTTGTTGACTTGACTTCGTACTGGATTCTACCACATAATACCGGACAGTACAATGAAATATTTTCTAATTTAGTGTACAAATTCTATTACAATCTAAGGATATATTTTTTACATATTTTTCTTATATATCCTGCTTAAATCTTATCGTCACGCTGAACAGATCTGCGTCCGCCTCCAGCTGGAATTCCCCGCCGCATGCTTCTGTAAAGCTCTTTGCTATGGAAAGGCCGAGTCCTGCGCCGCCGTCCGTACGGCTCTCGTCTCCGCGCAGAAACCGCTGCGTGAAATCGGTGCCCTTTGCCAGCTCCTTTCGTGAAATATTTTTTATGCTTGCCGCCGCATATGCCCCATCCTGCTTTAAGTCTATAAATATGCGGGAGCCTTCCAGTGAATATTTGAGCGCATTCTGGATCAGATTTTGAAACACCCGGTACATACGGCTGCCATCTGCTATAATATGGACTTCTTCTGCTGCTATGTCCGCCTTGATTGTCACCGGCGCTGCCTGGATCTGCTCCAGCATATCCGCAAGCGTCTGGCGCAGCAGTTTGCCAAAGTCCAGCCTCTCCAGCTCGATCGGCAGCTGCCCGCTGGCTGCCTTGCTTACCGCAAACACATCCTGTACTATGGCATTCAGCCTGCCTGCCTTTTCGTCCAGAATGCGGATATAATCCCGCACATGCTCCGGCAGTCCATCTTCCTGCTTTAAAAATGCGATATAGCTGATAATCGATGTCAGCGGCGTCTTTAAGTCATGGGAGACATTTGCCACCAGCTCCACTTTCATGCGCTCGCTTTTCAGCTGCTGGTCTACCGCCGTCTCCATCCCCTGCCGGATCTTGTGCAGGCTGTCAAACAGCTGCTTAAAGCCGGAATCCTCTGCCAGATCCTCCTTAGGCGTATAATCGCCGCCCTGTACTGCCAGTATATAATCTGCCACAAGGTCAAGCTCCTGCGCTTTTTTCTTCTGTACGCTCAGGCACCGCAGCAGCAGCAGCAGAAATACCGCCAGTATAACGATCATCCAAAAAACCAGTTCTGCCAGATTTAAAAAACGCCTGCCGTAAAGCACCGACAATAACAGCATAGCACAGACGGCTGCCGCAGCTGCCGCTCCAAAAAACAGATAGCTGCGCACCTGCTGTACCGCAAACGGCTGCTTTAAGCTGTCTGTCTCAGCCTTCTGCCAGATCCTGCGGATCAGCCCGTCTCCAAAACGGCCCTTGTTTTTACGTATATCATTTACGATAAGATAAAGTATCCAAAAAATAACCAAAAAGCTGCCCGTATTTAACGCGGTCTGCTCTAACAGGACATAAAGATTCAGCCTTGGCAGGCTCCATGTAAGATTTTCCGTCCCCCACTGCACTGCCTGCTCTTCAAATGCTGCAGCTTCATCCGGCACTGCCTCTGATGCTTCGTTTGCTATTACGTCTGCCGAGCCCTGCGTATACCACCTGCCTGCCGCTGACTGATCCTGCGCAGCTATATCCTCAGATACCTCCGCAGTGCCGATCACTGCCTGGCTTACCTGTGCATACCCTGCTGCACCTGTATACATGAGCACTAAAAGCAGGATCACACATTTGGCCTCTATCCAGATCCTGCCCGTAAACCGGGCGAATGCTTCATCTGCCGCTTTCTTGTGCTTTCGAAGCAGAATCGAAACCGCCGCCAGCAGTACGCCTGCCAAAAGTCCGGCCAGGCTGCGGCGCACTGCCTCATACTGGTACCTGACATCTTCTGCAATATAATACAGCCTGTTTTCCGTCTGCCGATAGCCTCCCTGTCCATACTTAACATGGGAATAAGGCACGGGATTTTGCGCTGCTAAAATTATGACCTCTACATTTTCCATCCCTTTATCAGCGGCAAAATTTTTATATCCCGGCACATACCACTGCTCCCCGCTGCGGTAATAGCCGTCACCATAGATCTCCTGCTCTACCCCGTCTTTCACGATAGATACCCTGCCCTGGCTGAAAATCAGCAGGAAATTATACCCGTCCGGCAGCGTCTTATTACTTTTGTCCCAGCCGGTCTCATCCATATTAGAATAAACCTGACGGCCTGCATTGGATATGCGGTAGAGCATGTTTTTATTTTCCCGGATCGCTTCATGATATGCCTCTGCCTCAGCTGCATACTGCTCTTCACGCTTTTTGCGCTCGTCCGACGTACCGCCCCCTGAGCTGCCTTCCGGCTGCGAAGAATTTGCCGTGTTATTTGCGGATTTTTCCTCCAGCTCAATATTCTGCCAGTAAAGCTCATCTGAATAGCTGCCGATTCTGACACCGGACACTGTCTCCCAATAGCCGCCCGCATCAAAATACGTGCCGATTTTACCGCCACAGGCCATTGCGATAAAATCCGACAGACGCCCTTGAATAAAACGCCTGAATTCCCCCGTATTCTGGTAATCCTGTTCCATCAGCCGGGACAATCCAGTTTCCTCCCCATTGTCCATGGACACCAGCCGGTTGAGCAGCACAGCCCCGTTTGCCAAAATCAGGCTGACACTCAGGAAAAATACTGCGAAGCTGACAATCAGTTTCCTTTTTTTCAATTTTGTATCCATTTTCCTACACCACCTTTCAATATTCCGGCTCCTTTGGATTCAGCTTGAGCCTGTGTTAATGTTATCTGAGAATCCTTACAAAAATGCACGGGTAAACCTTACATATTTCTTACATTATATATTTTATCCCGCTTTCTGTACTATAAAAATCCCTGTGCCATAAACGGCACAAGGATCGCTTTAGTTCTCCCTTTTTTCAATTTTGTATCCAATTCCCCACACCACCTTTAAATATTCCGGTTCCTTTGGATTCAGCTCGATTTTTTCACGAATGCGCCGGATATGCACCATGACGGTATTGTCTGATGCAAAGCATTCCTCCTCCCACACACGGCGGTAAATTTCTTCGGCAGGAAAAATCCGGCCGGGATTGCGCATAAAAAGGTCGATGATCTTCGTCTCGGTCGCCGTCAGGCGCACCGGCTCACCGTCTGCATACAGCACCCGTTCTTTTGAGCGGTATACAAGCCTTCCATTTCGTATTTCTCCGGCCTGCGGGCTTGCATTGATATCCCCAAGGCTTGTATAGCGCCGCAGCTGGCTTTTTACCCTTGCCGCCAGCTCCCGTGGATTATAAGGCTTTGCAACATAGTCATCCGCGCCCATGGAAAGCCCGAGTACTTTGTCTGTTTCCTCGCTTTTGGCACTGAGTACAATAATCGGTATATTCTGCCTCTCCCGGATCTTCATTACAGCGGAAAGCCCGTCGAGCTTCGGCATCATCACATCCATCAGCACCAGCTGGATCTGCTCCGCTGCCAGCAGGTCAAGAGCCTGCATTCCATCATACGCCTTTAACACCCGATAGCCTTCCTGCTCCAGCAGTATAGCGATCGCCCTGACAATCTCCCTGTCATCATCTACTACAAGTATATTTGCATTTTTCATGAACTGTATTCTCCTTTTCGCCTGCCTTAATCTTACTCATAAATCCTTACAAAAGTGAAGTGGAAAATCTTACATATTTCTTACAACTCTAGAGCGTGTCTTAAAAATCATTCCTGTGATCTGCACTCCCCACTTTGCGGATAATTCATCCCAAATTTAATCAACATAGCCCGCTATGCCTCATAAATTTGGGATAAATTCTCCACTAAGTGTGAAGCACATCTCACAGAAAGCATTTTTCAAACACGCTCTAGAGCGTGTCTTAAAAATCATTCCCGCGATCTGCTCCCCCACTTTGCGGATAATCTATCAGGGCATGATACAGCAGGATGCGTTGACCGAGTGAGTTTTTGCTTCTCTCTGCTTTATCCAGACAAAAGGGGCTGTCGCATTAAGAAAAATGATACAAGATATAGTTAGTATAAATCATTCTTCTATACTATATCTTGTATATGTTTTGCTTAGTGCAACAGCCCCTTTTTACGATACCTATTTTGAAATGTTTCTCCGCTATTTTTTCAGCAGCCAGTTCACTCCGTATCCAGGCATATCCAGCTCTGCGCCTTCTACTTTCCTGCCGGAAATCAGATCTGTATATCTGCCGCCGTCCTCGTCTAAATGAACTGTCTTATTAAATTCGCTGAAGTTAAACAATGCAGCCAGTTTTTCATTTCCGTGCGCCCGTACAATACCAAGCACAGCATCATCCCATGTATCAAATACCCATACATCAGCGTTTGTATCAAATACCGTATGGCTCTTTCGGATATTTTCCAGCTGGTTGATACCTGTAAAGAGTTTTTCCTGCACGCTCCCTTTGTCTGCACGCCTGCCTGCCAGATCCCACTGGAATTTGCCGCGGTGCAGATATCTGGAATCTCCCCAGCGGTCCGGCTCATTGTGATACGAATAATCGTTCTGCTGGCCGACCTCATCCCCGCTGTAGATCACCGGAATGCCGGACTGTGTCAGCATATATGCATGCAGCATCAGATCCAGTTTTACTGCCTGCTCCAATGCAGCCTCATTTCCTTCATAAGCAGCCTTTTCAATACCGCACAAAGAAGCGGTCGTTCCGCACAGCCTTGCATCCCCGGAGGTCGGATCTGAATTATACAATTCACCTCTCGCAAAAGAATCCGGAATCTGGCCGGTCAGAAAATCATTCAGATATTTTTTGTGGCTGACCTCTCCGATCCCAAACTGCATCAGCCATACGTAATCAAGCCCCCAGCCGATATCATCATGACACCTTAGATAATTTAAAAATACATATTCCTTTGGCAGCCTGCTCACAATCTCCATCTGCAGCTTTAACAGGCGCACATCTCTTGTTGCAACACTGTGCCAGGTCGTAGCCATCGTAGTTACATTATAGAGCATATGGCATTCCGGCTTATCAACTGTACCAAAATACGGCACTACCTTTTCCGGCTCCATTACGACTTCGCCAAGCAGCAGCACGCCTGGACATACAATCTCACAGATCATGCGCATCATGCGCACAATTGTATGCACCTGCGGCAGATTCCGGCAGTCTGTCCCCAGTTCCTTCCATATATAAGGGACAGCATCGATACGCATTACGTCGATCCCCTTATTTGCCAGATACAGGAAATTATAAACCATCTCGTTAAATACTCTCGGATTCTGGTAATTCAGATCCCACTGATATGGATAAAACGTCGTCATAACAAAATGGCCAGCCTCCTGCAGCCAGGTAAAATTGCCCGGCGCAGTCGTCGGAAACACCTGCGGAACCGTCTTTTCATACTCTGCAGGTATGGAATAGTTGTCATAAAAGAAGTAGCGGCCCATATACTCCCCTTCGCCGCGCCGCGCACGGACAGCCCATTCATGGTCTTCAGAAGTATGGTTCATAACAAAATCCATACAGACATTTATGCCTTTTTCATGACAGGACTGCGTAAGGCTTTCCAGATCTTCCATTGTACCAAGCTCCGGCTGCACCTTACGGAAATCAGATACCGCATAGCCTCCGTCAGAACGTCCTTTCGGCGTATCTAAAAACGGCATCAGATGGATGTAATTCACCTGGCACTCCTTCAGATAATCCAGCTTTGATTCAACACCCTTTAGATTTCCGGCAAAATTATCTATATACATCATCATGCCGAGTATGTCATTTTTCTTATACCAGTCCGGCTCTTTCTCGCGAACCGCATCCAGATCTTTCAGGCTCTGGCTGCGCTGCATGAAATATTCATACAGCTGTGAGGATAGTTCACCAAACATATCATTATTTTTATACAGCTCCATATAGAGCCACCTTAATTCATCGTGGTGCTTTTGCAGCCTTTTTTGAAATACTTCTTCAGTCACTGACATTTTCCATCAACCTTTCTTTTTCATATACTATTCTTCTATTCGTTTATTATTGTATCGTTTCACAATAATTCGACATTCATGACCGGCTATGCATTACAATTATTATCTTTATCAGCTTCTTACACTGTCGATTCCTACTGCACTGCAGATCTGATTTCCGATCAGCTTCTCTGCGCTGCCAACCGGCTGATTTCTTCCGCCGTCGGCATAACCCTGAGCGCTCCCCTTCTTGTTGTAATAATCGACGCGCCTGCATTTGCAAATGTAAGCAGTTCACGTAAATTGTCTTCTGTCAGATTTTCAATCCCATGGTCTAATATGTAATTCAGTGCACACCCCTCAAAAGTATCTCCTGCGCCTGTTGTCTCAATCGTCCCTTCCTGTAAAAACGGCTTTACTTCTACCGCAAGGTCTTTATAATATGCCCTGCTGCCGTCTCTGCCCAGGGTGACAAATATCAATGGTATATGATATTTTTCCTGCAGCTGTGCTGCACCTTTGGCATAATCTGTCGTGCCTGTCATAAATTCCACTTCGTTATCCGAGATCTTCAAGATATCGCATTTGGACAGTCCGTATTCAATTTCACGCCTTGCATCGTCCAGTGAATCCCAGAGCGGTTCACGCAGATTTGGGTCAAACGAGATCAGCAGCCCGTTTTGCTTTGCCACATCGACCGCGAATCTGGTTGCCTCACGTACGCCCTCATGCGTAGAAGACAGCGTGCCAAAATGAAAGATCCTGCCGCCTTTTATGACCTCTTCCATAACCTCTTCTTTTTTAAGCATCATATCCGCACCCGGATTCCTGTAAAAACTAAAGTCGCGGTCGCCGTCCGGCTTTGTGTGCACAAATGCCAGTGTCGTATGCACCTGATCATCAAATACCAGATTAGACACATCCGTACCGCTTTTTTCTACTTCCCCTGCAAGCATCTGTCCAAACATGTCATTGCCTACCTTGCCGATAAAAGCAGTCTTTTTCCCCAGATTATTGAGAAGTGCCAGCACATTGCATGGTGCACCTCCCGGATTTGCCTCCATAATCGGATTGCCCTGTTCGCTTACCCCGTTTTCCGTAAAATCAATTAACAGCTCTCCCAAAGCTACTACATCATATGATTTCATATTGCCTCCTTATCACCGTGACATAAGGCTGATTCCTCCGCCTTATGATAACTACACTGCTTTTTATTTTACCATATTTTATCATAATTGGAAATGTAATAGTTTAAATAATAAAAATTATTTTCAAAAACAGGATGTTAATCACCTTGTGATATTTGTCTGAATGCTGTCGCCCATTGTTTCTCCTTAATGGCAGAAAAATAGAGCATATAGGTTTCTATATGCATAAGGACGGTACATAACGTGCAATCTTTTCGAGAGTTTGCTCATCTGCGTAGGCTAGAGCGTGTTTGAAAAATCATTCCTGTGATCTGCACTCCCCACTTCAAGCTTCTTGGACTGCTAATGTCCAAGATGATGCGGATAATTCATCCCAAATTTAATCAACATAGCCCGCTATGCCTCATAAATTTGGGATAAATTCTCCACTAAGTGTGAAGCACATCTCACAGAAAGCATTTTTCAAACACGCTCTAGGTATTCTGCAAAAATCGAAAAAGCCGGGTCTCATCGATTGCATATTCTTTATGGTAATCGGTGTTATTCCCTTCTTCATAGCCGTTCTGCTCAACCAGCCATTTTACACTGAGGGCCTCCAGACCGCTTTCTTTTGTATTTGTAAATGCCATGCTCAGCCCCCCTCTTCCTCAATCCTTCTGCGTTCGGCTTCAATCTCCTGCTGTAATTCTTCGGCGGTGGGCAGCGCGAAACGATAACGTGAAGCAAAAATCTGCTGGGCATCGTTCAAAACAGAGTATTTGACGATTGCCTCATTCTTCTGAGAACACAGGATGATGCCAATAGTGGGATTGTCATCATCGTTTTTGTAAAGCGCATCAAACATCCGAATGTAGCTGTCCATCTGTCCAATGTCACCATGCGTCAATTTCCCAATTTTCAGATCAATCAGCACATAGCATTTCAAGATGCTGTGGTAAAACACGAGATCAAGATAAAAATCCTCGTCCTCATAGCGCATCAGCTTCTGTCTGGCTACAAAACAGAAACCGCGTCCCAGTTCCAACAAAAATTCTTGTAATTTATCAATTAATGCCTGTTCCAAATCAGATTCCCGCAAGGCAGGATAATCTTTCAGATCAAGAAATTCCAGCACATACGGGTCTTTTATAAAATTTTCCACAGACAATGGAGCAGTAAGTTCAACAGCTTCGTCCCTTACAGGTGTCTGCTCTTTACTTGCAAGAATCCGCTCATAATATAAGGTAGAAATTTGCCGCTCCAGTTGGCGGCTCGACCATGCGGAGGCGATAGCCTCGTCCATATACCACTGTCTTGCTCGTTCATTTTCCACTGACAGCAGGAGACGATAGTGCGTCCAGGTCAATTGCGAACGCAGTGCGTTCGTATTTGGAAACACCAAATAAAACTTCTTCATTTGCTGTAATGTCCGCACAGAAAAACCTTTACCAAAATCCTTGGTCAAACGGCCGGATAACTCCTGCAGAACAGATTTTCCGTAATCAGCCCGCACATTGCCATTTTGTTCGTGTTCTACAATAATGCGCCCAATCTGCCAATAGGCTTGTACCATCGCAAAATTGACCGCACTGTATGCCTGATTGCGCGACAGCAGGAGAGTTTCTTTTATTTCGGAATAGATGTCCTCATAAAAAACTAATTCACTATTATTCATCCAAAGCTGTTCCTTTCTTGGTCACTTTATATAGTTATCGGCCTGCTCTCCAATTTATCTGAACTATTTATTAAAGAAACGTGGCGGAATCTGCACAAGGTTTCCGACCTTTTGGATGCTTCGGTCAGCATACTCATACTTGCATCCGGTTCACCATCAATAGGCTGTGCGGTCGGGTCTTTCTCTGTAATGAAAGGTCGGATTTTCTTTAGAACACTGGCTGTGACAGACCAACAGCCGAACCCCTCGTTGTCAAAAATCATGCCGGCTTCACTCTGTTCCATCTCTATAAAAATGCTGACAATTTCCTCTTTCCTTTGCGGCGTTCTTCCTTTCGGTTGGACAAATTGCCTTGAAGCATTCCCGTCCATAGAAAGCGTAGAACCATAACTGATATGTTCCGCTTGGTCTCCGTCACCCTTGAGCAGCATATCCGCTTTGCAGATTGCATATGTTTCAGGGTTCACTTCCTGTCCAAACAAATGGATAGATACATTTTTTCCTTGCTGTTGTGCAAGCTTCAAGAGCCTGTCCTGTGCAACGGTAAGCATACCGCCTGTGCCGCAGGCTCCATCATAGCCGGAATAAGTCGCATCCTTGCAGCACCTTTAACTTCAGCTCAAACGAAATCACAAGCCGCCCGCCACAATCCATATCGCTGTCTGCCCCCTGCCCTGCCTCCGTCCCAAAAGCTGTGGGCGTGTTATCCATGCCGGATTTCGTATATGCAGCCAAAGCTTCATCTGATGATGATGACGCCGCTGGATCGACCAGCCTGGCGGTAAGCATCCCTTCCATTTTTTCCGCCAGCGATTTTGCAACTGTTAAGCCGAGTCCCGTACCGCCATGGCTGCGCGAATGATCCTGTATATAAAACCGCTCAAATATATACGGAACATCCTCCCTGTCCAGTGTCCGGCTGTCATTTTCAAAAAATATGGAGATCTCAGTTTCGTGCTCCTCCATAGCAATCCGAAGCCATGTATCTGCATATCTTGCAGCATTTTGAAACAGATTTAGAAAAATGCGCTCCAATGCCGCGGTATCGCCGAGCACCCAGACTGCGTGGTCTATAAGCTGGACATCGACCTCTAATTCATTCTGCTGCAGGATCTGATAACTGCCCATCAAGGATTCCCGCAGTATTCTGGAGGCGTCTATCCGCTGAAGCTCGATCTCATAACTGCCGGAATTAAAACGTGAATAGTCGTAAAACTGTGAAACCAGATGATTCATAACCTCTGCTTTCTGCTCCAAAATCGCAATCGTCTCAAGCAGTTCCTGTTTCTGCGCCCTGGGATCTTTTGCGGCATCATCAGACAGAAACATCCCAGACTTTCGAAAAAGCCTGAGATATCCTAGGATGACTGTAAGAGGTGTGCGCAGGTCATGACTGATATTTTCAATCTGTGACTGAAAATCCTTTTCCCGCCTTTCATAGTGCTGCCGCTCCTTTTGTATCCCTTCCAAAGCTGCGTTGACCGAACACAGAAGCTCTGCCAGCGGACTACTGGGCAGCGGGAGGTGGAGCATCTGGTTCTGTGTAAGATCCTGACATGCATCGTCAAGCTCTCTTCTTATTTGTTTAATTGCCGCTATCAGGGAATAGTACCGTATCATATAAAATATAACGCCTGCTGCAAAGACCAGCAGCAAAATCCACCCTGCCATACGCACTGTCTCCTTTATCTATTATAAGTCTTTTTTGCGGACTGCCAGGGTTCCTACGGCTGCAAAAATTATAATACCAATTATGCCGCTTGCCACGCATCTTACCATGCCCGCTGCAGAATCCCATATTGTGAGGCAGTTCTGCATATTTACCTGCATGCTGTTTATTCCAAAAAAATTGCTCGGCATCCACATAGCAGTCGGATAAAATGCCTCAAAGCGAAGCGCCAGATACATAAATATTTTAGGAACTGCAAACCAGATTAAAAACCATGCAATAATTCCGCTTACATTTTTTTCAAATATCTCTAAAAATGCAATTCCGCAGATCAGTCCTGCAACGGAAAGCAGATAAACCATCGGCACTTCCAAGAGCAGGTCATCTAATATAACCGGCCCTGCATGCTCCAGCAGCAGCTCAGCACTTACAATCCAGCATACCAGCGTAACCGTCATGATCAATGTAGCTGCGGCTGCACTGACCAGACACTGCCCTGCAAATATTTTTACTCTGGAAATCCCGCTTGCTACCGTATTTTTCAGACTGCCGTTTTTATGGCTGTCTTCATATAGAATATAGGCAATGACCGTGCCTGCCATAACAAAAACCATTGGATTTGCTACCAGATTGGAGTAAGAAAATGAAGTCACCGCATACCTGCGTCCCCAGATCGAAAGCACGCCGTTTAGCATAATCACCAGTACCGCAATTATTCCGGCAGTCATATACAGCTCCTTTGTATGTGTAACGCGGTAAGCCTCGCTTTTTAAGTAATTCATCATTTTTTTATCCTCCCATCTTTCAATCCTATATAATAATTTTCCAGAGACGACTGAATCGACTGCATGGAAATAATATCGATCTGATTTTCCATCGCAAGCCTGCTGTAGGCTTCGGCAGGCTGCTTCGGCGCATAAATGCGGATTACATGATCCGGCAGCACTTTATATTTTTCCAACGGATACGCCTTTTCCAAAACAGCTGCATAAGTCTCTGTATCCGAAACCGTGATTTCCATGCAGTCCAGACATTTTTCCCTGAGCGCTTCGGCGCTGATTTCTTCTACCAGCTGCCCTCCGCTTAAAAATCCGTACATCTGGGCCGTCTGCGCAAGCTCCGGCAGTATGTGGCTGGATAAAAGGATTGTAATGTTTTTTTCTTCATTTAGACGGTGCAGCAGGCTGCGGAATTCAATCATGCTGCTGGGATCCAGCCCGTTGATCGGCTCATCCAGTATAAGTACCTGCGGCTCGCCCAGCATTGCGATTGCAAGCCCCAGCTTTTGTTTCTGGCCGAGCGACAGCGTACGGCATTTATTTTTCCTTTTATGTGCAATGCCTGTCAGCTGCAGCATTTCTTCGGCTTTTTTCAGATCCGGCACGCCTTTTTGGATACAGTAATATTTTAAAATCTGTTCTGCGGTCATATTCGGGAAAAATCCGGGATGTTCGATCATACATCCGATGTGCCTGCGGGCATATGCCAGCTCTTTTTCACCGGATTTTCCCAGCAGGGTGATCTGGCCGGATGAAGCAAAGCTCTGACCGGACAGGAGCTTGAGCAGTGTGCTCTTGCCTGCGCCGTTATCTCCGATCAGTCCATATATGCTGCCCTTTGCCACATGCATATTTACATGATCTAACGCCAGAAAGTCACCATATGCTTTTGTCAGCTGCTCTGTTTGTATTACATATTCGTTCATTCGTTCTGCCTCCAGATTACAAGTTCTATCAGCCTTCTATAAGATCCATAAACTGCTTCAACTAAATGATCCTGCTTGGATTGATCCCGCTTGAATAATCCTGCTTGGATTGATCCTGCTTGGATTGATCCTGCTCGGATTGACCCTGCTTGGATTGACCCTGCTTGGATTGACCCTGCTTGGATTGACCCTGCTTGGATTTTTGTTGATTTTACATTTTATTTGTATCTCCCTGACTGATGAATGTATTTTACAATCTGAACCATAAATAAGTCATTAAGAACTTTTAAAGAAGTTATAAAGATTTCGCGATCAGCTGAGTTTAAATCCTATGCCGTATACCGTCTGTATGTATTCTTCGAAAGGATCTGCTTCCTTTATTTTTTTGCGTATATTGCTGACATGCACATTGACGGTATTGTTTTCGCCGTAATATCCGCCCTGCCACACCAGTTCGTACAAAGATTCCCTGGAATATACTTTATCCGGGTGCTGCACCAAAAGCAGCAGGATGTCATATTCATGTGCGGTCAGTGCCAGCTCCTTTCCTGCCAGCACTGCCTTTCTGGCCTCAGGATACAAAACCAGCCTTTTATATGACAGCTTCTCTTCCATCGGACGGCCTTTCTGGCACCGCCTCATGCCGGCCTGCACCCGGGCCAGAACCTCCTGCGGTTCAAACGGCTTTGTAATATAATCATCCGCACCGCTGTTCAGCAGGGATACTTTGCTGTCCAGTGAATTTTTGGCTGAAATCACAAGAACAGGCAGATCCAGATGCCTCACTTCCCGCAGCTCCTTTAAAAATGCTTCTCCAGGCACGCCCGGCAGCATCAGGTCAAGCAGGATAAGATCTACCGTCTCCTTTTCCATCAGCAGCCCTGCCTCAGTCGCGGAATACGCCTGAAGCGTCCGGCAGCCGGTATCGGATAATATTTTTGCAAGAAGCTGGTTAATATCGGCATCATCTTCAATAATCAGTATGGTTGACTGCATTTGTTTTTCCTCTCATTTACCTTTTATGAAATATTACCTTTTTCATATATTTTTAAATATTTCAACTTATTATAAAATGATTCCAGAAAAAATGCAATCTGTATACGCCCTGACCAGCCAGAACTGCAGTCATCAGGCTACTGTTCGCACAGGACTCTGCATTCACTGCAGAGTCCGTAAGAAAGTGATTGAGAAGTGAGCAGATCCCATTCGCAAAGCGGATTTAAGATGGATTTGCGAAGCATGCTGGTCACAGAGTAAACAGTAACATCATCAGACGCAGCACAGTTTCTTTATGCTTTTCGTAAGCCGAAAAGGAACGAAATGCTCATCTCTTTGATCAGCTTACAGCAGCCGCCATTACAAAAAGCGGAGAATGCAGACCGCGGGAATGATTTTTCAAACACGCTCCAGCACTGACCGTTTTGCAATTAAGTACGTCATAATGTAATAAAGTGTATAAATACAGACCATTACAAATGCAACAGAGCCTGCGATAACATAAACCTGTCCTGAGAGCGCCTGTGCCCCGCCAAGCACCATAATACGTTCACAGACCACTGCCGACGGAATGCCTGCCAGCATAGAAAATAAAAACGGCATAAGAAAAAAGCTGAATGTCTGCCGAAACAGTGCCCTGCGCTGGTCACGTGCTCCTGCGCCGATCCGAAATAAAATCTGATACCGCCTGCGGTCATCCGCTATGCCGGACAGCGTTTTCAGCGCCAGAATCGCCATGGACAGAAATAAAAAGATCGAAGCTGCAAACAATGCGCCGACTACCAGAATCGCAGCAACGCTGTTGCGTTCATGCCTGCCATACTCTTTGATTGTAAAATCACACCGGGAATAAGAACGCGTTTCCCCATCAAAAAGATTTTTCTCCGCCTGATAGGACAGCTCTTTTTTGAGCGCAGGCGCATCAAACCTCGTATGCGCAAGATCATAAGCCATAAACCGGCATTCTTCCTCCATGCCCTTTACGGCCTCATCCGGCACGACTGCATAGATGTATACAAAATGAAACAGCGGGCAGTCATCCATCATTCCCCGGCACTCATATGTCCTGCCGTTTAACTCAAGCTGCACGCCGTCCCACCCATACTGCGCTGCCTGCATATTATTTGCAATAACGAAAAAACCGCCGTCCAGCTCCAGCGGCTCCATTCCAACCGCTGTCAATAGTTTATTAAAATCACTTTCCTTCATAAAGCTGTCATTCAGCCCGTCGTATCCTTCTCCTGACCATTTCGTATACGAATAAAGATCTGAGCTATGAGAGGTATAGGTCTTATAAGACCGTTTTCTTATGATCGGCGCATATTTTTGAATAACAGTTTCCGCCTGATCCAGGGAAATTCCGGCAGACTTTCCTGTAATGCCGTCACCATACCTGTCACTATGATAGGAAATGTCAAACGGATATTCATAATTTAATCTGGCACGCTCGCCTGCCCTCTGCACAAATGCAGCATCCGAACCGATCACTGCAAAGGTCAGCAAAAAAGCCAGCATGCCGATCATCACAGAATTTGACCGCAGCGTGCCGGACAGCTGCCGCAGCACAAATGTATTTGTCCCCCTGTTACAGAACCGCTTCTGCTTCATCAGCAGGTACACAATGCTTCTCGCAAGCCCGATATGGAAAAAAATCAGGCTGCACCCAAACACTGCCAGCAGATTCATAATACTGCCATAAGAGCCCTCATTTATCATAATCTGGTCAATTTCCTCATAAAACCCTGCGCAGCATAATACAATCAAAAGCAGGGAGCCGGCCATAACAAGCAGCCAGAATACCGGATGCCGCTCCGCTTTTTCCACCTTTTTTTCAGCATGGATCAAATCATAAATACGGACCCGCCTTAAATAAAATGCAGACGTAACAGAAGCCAGCAGAAACACCCAGACTACAAGCACGACAGTAAATACAAGCCCCCGCGGCGAATACGCAGAAAACGCAAACTCCATTTCCATCAAATGCATAATGACAGCCATCAGTCCCTGGTATATAAACAGTCCGAGCACAATCCCAAGCCCCAGTGCCAGCATGCAGATCACCATAGTTTCTAAAATAAACAGCGACAGCACATTCCTTCTGGTCATGCCCATTGTCAGATAAGTACCAAATTCACGTTTGCGCAGCTTGAGCATAAACAATGTGGCATACCCCAGCACAAATGCGACAATCATACATATAAATGCAACCCCGATTCCCAGCCCATACTGAAAATCCTGCGCCGTTTCTTTAGAGGATGCCATATATCCGGCTACCTGTTCCCCAAAGATCACATTGTCTACCGCAAATAACAGCGCTACCGTAAATGCTACTGTCATAAAGTAAATCAGGTAATTTCCTACCTGCCTTTTCACATTTCTTACTGCCATCCTAAAAAACATCTGCTCCACCTCCTGCTGCCGTCACCGACAAAATCTCCCGGTACATTTCCCTCCTGCTGCGCGTCCCCCGGTCAGCCTCGCTGAAGATTTTTCCATCTTTTAAAAACAGCACGCGGTCTGCATAGGCGCCTACGACCGGGTCATGCGTAACCATCAGTATCGTAGAGCCTGCCGACTGGTTCATCAATACAAAAGTCTCCATCAGCATTTTGGAATTTTGGGAATCCAGCGCCCCTGTCGGCTCATCCGCCAGAATCAGCGACGGATTTGTAATAATCGCCCTGGCACACGCTGCCCTCTGCCTCTGTCCGCCGGATAATTCATAGGGAAATTTAGAAAGCTGGCTTTCGATATTCAAAGCTCCTGCGATCTTGCTCAGCCTCTGGTTCGTTTTGTGCACGCCCTCTCTTTTTAAGTTCAGCGGCAGCACTATATTTTCCGAAATCGTCAGCGTATCCAGCAGATTGTACTCTTGAAAAACAAATCCCAGCTGATCCCTGCGGAACGCTGACAGCTCGTTCTCTCTCATATTCTGGATATGTTTGCCGTTGATGCAGATGTCGCCCGAACTGATCCGGTCAATTGTCGCTATGACATTGAGCAGCGTGCTCTTGCCTGAGCCCGATGCTCCCATTATCGCGATAAATTCCCCTTTTTGCACAAAAAAAGAAATACCATCCAGCGCTTTTGTTACGATGCTGCCGCTGCCATAGTATTTTGTTACGTTTTTGACCTGTAATATAAAATTCATTGCGTTACCTCCGTTTCAAATATGTTGTGACATTATTTTACCACGAAGGGGGCTGTTTTGATCTAACAATAAAAGGTTATGATCTAACAGAATTGTAAGGTGGATTGTATTCAGCAGTAATGCAGTATCAAGGACGAAATCTATAAAAGGCAGGCAAATTCAAGTTACAAATTCCCATACATCCGAAAGATACAGTCCAAATCTGCCCTGCTTATTTTCCCTGCCAGATAATATCCCTTGACGGTTGCCTCCACCCCTCAAAGAAAATATCGAAATTAAACCAGTCGCCCGCATCATAATATTTCCGCAGCTCCGCAAAGTCACGCTGCAGCCTCTCCGGCAAATCCTCCCTCAAATTTACCGCCTCGTCAATAAACATCTATCTGCACCTTCTTTCCTTTATCTTGTCAAACTCATATAGCCTGTCGCCATCCAACAAAATCCCCACATGCCACAAACGTCTTTTTATTTCTGAAACCTAACACCGTATCATGCACCGAGAATCCCAGAAGTTTATATATTTGTGAACCGATAGGTTCTGCTCATAACGGTTAAAATCAATCATCTGCATTATTGCCACCTCATATTTCCAAAGGGAATGACACACCACACATTCCACATAAACTTTACATTTCCTGCCATTCATTATAACTATTTTTGCATGGAAACACAACAATGGAAAACGTCTTTGACAATGGTATAATGCGAAGTAAAAATTTTTAGATTTTCCAGTGTATCACGCGCTCGGTGCTGGTGCCTCGATTTTAGAAATCAGCGTATCCACAACGCGCCGTTTGTCGTCAAAACTAACCTCATCCCAATTTTGGAGATAGCCCGTTATACTATCAATCTGAGAACTTGAAACAGAATTAGCGGTGAGGTCGGCCACCAGCTTTAATTGCTTTTGCCGCTCCGTGTCCAATTCTTCAATCCGGCTGTTGGCGTACTGCAACAAGAGAGGGTTTGCCCCGGTCAGCGTATCAATCAGCTTTTCAATCTCGCTTTCGATTTTGGCAAGTTTGGCGCGGGCGGCGGTCAGCTTTGGATTATACCCCTCCGCCTTGCCGCCCCTCAGCGTCTGAAATTCCCGCATCTTTTTTACCATTTCATCATACACCGATTTTTCCAGTTCATGCCGTGTCAGCGTTCCGGGCCCCGGACAGCTTTTGTTTTCTACGCGCTGTCTGCATCTCATGTACGTCACCCCGTTTGCGGCGTTCAGCCCCACTAACGCATATCCGCAGCACCCACACTTGATTTTCTCGGCCAGCCACGTATTGTGGCATTTTCGGCCATTCTGGAACGTGGTGTTTTGGGATAGCTTGTGCTGGACGTTCAGCCAGAGCGCCGAGGGGA
>CAJUHV010000008.1:76192-90527 GCA_910586445.1 uncultured Eubacterium sp. | reverse complement strand
CACCAAGTGTGAAGCACATCTCACGGAAAGCATTTTTCAAACACGCTCTAGTACTACATCCGGCCAGTAACTGCACTTTTAGCACTGTCTATTTTGCCATTTGCTTCGTTGTCGTCAGTCAACGATGCCACCGCATCGTCTCCTTCCTCCGCCTTGCAGACTGACAAAATATCCAGCACTGACAGTACAATTTCTGACCGGATGGAGTACTAGGTTCGTTCTAAAAAGTATGTTTTTCACCACCAATAATCAGCTTTATAGTATAATAAATGAAAACTACAAAAACGAAATTATAAGATCTGTACGATCAAATTATCAATCCAAAACGAAAGGCAGGAAATTATCATGGCAAAAAAAGAGCAGAAAGAGCATTTATTGTATAAGTATTTGTATCAGCACAGATACACTGCACTTATGTTTTTTTGTTATATCGGCATATTTGCAATTATTTTTTCTCTATATAATTTAGAAACAGAAGCAGTGTTTTATGCTGCCGGATTATGTATTATTTTATCGGCTATAGTTTTATCAATTCAATATATATTTTACAAGAAACGGCATCTGCAGCGTATGAGAATTCTTAAAAATATAGATCTGTCAGCTGACAAGCTGCCGGAGCCAAGGACGCTGGCGGAGTCTGATTATCAGGATATGATTATTGCTTTAAAGCATTTATGTGATCAATATTGGACGGACTGGCAGAACGAACGCAGTGAAAGCATGGATTATTATACAACGTGGGTGCACCAGATTAAGACACCTATTTCTGTTATGCGCATGGTGCTGCAGAGTGAGGATACAAAGGAGCACCGTGAACTGGCTGTAGAGCTGTTTCGGATTGAGCAGTATGTGGAAATGGTATTAGGATATCTGCGTCTGAACAGCGAAAGTTCAGATTATGTTTTTCAAAAGTATAAGCTGGATACTATTATAAAGCAGGCAGTGCATAAATATGCGTCGCAGTTTGTAAGAAAACGGATACAGCTTCGATATGAACCGACAGAAATAACAGTACTGACTGATGAAAAATGGCTGTTGTTTATTATAGAACAATTATTGTCAAATGCAATAAAGTATACACACGAGGGTGCCATTACGATTACTGTGACCCCGGATAAAATTATAAAGATTTCGGATACAGGAATCGGTATTGCAGAGGAAGATATTCCGCGTATATTTGAAAAAGGATTTACTGGATACAACGGAAGGGCGGATAAAAAATCTACAGGTCTTGGACTATACCTATGCCGTACAGCTGCTGACAGGCTTTCACATAAGATCAGCGTGCAGTCTGAGGTCGGCACAGGAACTGTATTTGCCGTTGACCTAAAGGAGAATAAAGTAAACACATTAGATTTTTAATATATTTTGTATTGTATTTATTTAAAATAAAATCGATTATTGACAAAGCTGTTATGCGGACGTATAATAAATTATACGGTTGCATAATGTATGTGTAAAATGTGATCACTGCCGTTTAGAATGAAAGATATTTCAATGAACTATATTTGCAAGGGGGATAATTATGCTAGAAAAAATTTTTCTTTCCATATGTGAGCTTTCTATATCTGCCAGCCTGCCGATTCTGGTGTTTATAATTGCTGCACCAGTCTTAAATAAGCGGTTTGCGGTAAAATGGAACTCCAGAGTCTGGATTTTCCTTGCATTATGGCTGATTGTGCCTATTCAAAAAATAGTTCCGTTTGAACATATTGCGCAGATACAGATTGTAAACTCAGATTCGTTTGCAAAAGGACAATTTATAGATGGACAGTCTGGCCGGACAAATTCTGCAGGCAGACTGTCTGTCGAAAAGCAGGCAGCGCAGAAACGGAATGCGCCGGGGCCGTACCGTCAGCTGACAGTCGGCATGCCGCATGAGCTGACAGCTCCGATTATACCTAAGGCAGATCAAGGGGCAGCAGGCATTACATGGATAGGGGCAGCTGCCGTCATATGGCTGCTTGGCAGCATATGTATTTTTGGAATGCACATGTACGGTTTTTTTCATTATAAAATAGAAGTGATGAAGGAAGGAGTTTTGATCAAAGATGTTCAGATTAATCGGCAGGTGCAGGAAATATCACAGGAGCTGGGGCTTCGCCGGAAAATTACTTTAATATATTTTGAAAAAGCAGGAAGTCCGATGGCTGTTGGATTTTTACATCCGCTTTTAATTCTGCCAGATGAAACGTACAGTTCCAGGGAGTTATATTATATTTTGAAGCATGAGCTTGTACATCTGAAACGAAGGGATGCTTATTTCAAGCTGCTGCTCGTAATAGTAAATGCCCTGCATTGGTTAAATCCGATTGTACGGATTATGTGCAGAAATGCGGTTATAGATCTGGAACTGTCATGTGACGAAGCAGTTGTTAAGGATACAGACCTGGCAGGCCGAAAAGAGTATACGCAAGCGCTGCTTTCCGCAATTCATAAGCAGTGTTTAAAGAAAAGCAGTTTGTCAACACAATTTTATGGAGGGAAACAAATTATGAAGAAACGCTTTGAAAATATATTAATAAAGACAAAAAAGAAAAGTGGGATTTCAGTTTTTATCTGCTTTGCAGTTTTTACTACACTGCTTGGCAGTCTGACAGGATGTTCGATGATGGATGCATTTTCTGAGGAGGCAGCGGGATCAGCGAACAATACACGCAGCAGTTCTGAGCTGAAAGAAGGCAGTCTTAAAGCTGATAAAAACAGCAGCAGCGATAGTGAAAACGAAGACAGCAATAGTGAAAATGAAGACAGCAATAGTGAAAATGAAGACAGTAATAGTAAAAACGAAGACAGCAATAGTGAAAATGAAGACGGCAATAGTGCGAACGAAGACAACAATAGTGAAAATGAAGACGGCAGAAGGGGTGACGAACCAAACGAGGCCAATCAAGGAAATCATTCGAATGAGGATACACAAGAGACAGGCAGCAGCCTTTCAAATGAAAAGAAAGACAGACAAGAAGATACAGAAAGAAATTTTTCAAGTAATGAGCCGGTTGAGATACTTGCCTATATATCAAGATTTGACTCTGATCATATGTCTCTGACTTTTGATGAAGTAGAATGGGTGACTGTACCAGGCAAACGGGCAGAAGAGCTTGGCGTAGAAGATAGTCATGCAGATTCAGGGTTCTATGTTAATAATGAAGAAGAAAAGCTGGAAGATCTGCCGCTGGGAAAAGACTGTAAGTGTTTATTGCTGGACTGGTACGCTTCTTATGAACGTATGGAAGCTTCTGTAGAGGAGCTGTTTGTTATTCTGGAAGAACGTAAAGAAATCGGAAACAGTATTCCATATATATTAACAATACAGCAGAATGAAATTATAAAAATCGAAGAGCATTACGTGCCGTAAAATGTCCGGCCTTACAAAAATGTCATATCAGACAGTTAAATTGTCACCCGTTTCAATGTTTGATGTCTGCGTATTCTGGTAATATAATGGCATAAAGAAACAGGGAGGTCATAGATATGGCAGTTTTATTAGAAGCAAAGTGTTTAAAGAAAATATATACTACACGTTTTGGCGGGAATCAGGTGCAGGCTCTGTCGAATGTATCTTTTTCCGTTGAACAGGGTGAATATGTTGCGATTATGGGTGAATCAGGCTCTGGAAAGACAACGCTGCTGAATATTCTTGCAGCGCTGGATAAGCCGACGAGCGGGCATGTGCTGTTAAACCAGAAAAGCCTTACTGACGTGAAAGAACGGGAAATGGCAGCTTTCCGCAGGGATAATCTAGGATTTGTATTTCAAGATTTTAACCTGCTGGATACATTCTCACTGCAGGATAATATTTTTCTGCCGCTTGTGCTGGGCGGCAAAGATTATAAGGAGATGAAGCGGAGGCTGCTGCCGATTGCACAGAAGCTGGGGATTTCCCAGCTGCTGCAGAAATATCCTTATGAAGTGTCCGGCGGGCAGAAGCAGAGGGCGGCTGTAGCGCGGGCGCTGATTACAAATCCACAGTTAGTGCTTGCAGATGAGCCGACAGGCGCTCTTGATTCACGGGCCGCTGACGGGCTGCTTCGGATTTTTCATGAAATCAATCAGGAGGGGCAGACGATCCTGATGGTAACGCATTCGACGAAAGCAGCCAGCCATGCAGGACGTATTTTGTTTATCAAAGATGGTGAAGTATTTCATCAGATTTACCGCGGCAGCAGTACAAATGAACAGATGTATCAGAAGATTTCAGATACGCTTACGCTTCTGGCTACAGGAGGTGAGCAGAGATGACAAAAGGATTCTTTTTAAGGCTGGCTGCTGATAACATTAAGAAAAATAAAAAGACATACATTCCTTATATATTGACCTGTATTCTGACAATTTCGATGTATTACATTGTAAAATCATTGTCTTTAAATCCGGGAGTAGAGAAAATGATCGGCGGTACGACATTAATGCAGTTAATGTTTCTCGGCAGCTGGATCGTCGCACTGTTTGCATTTATATTTTTGTTTTATACAAACAGCTTTTTGGTAAAGCGCCGCAGGAAAGAGTTTGGTGTATTTAATATTTTAGGAATGGAAAAGCGGCATTTATCCATTGTATTAGGCTGGGAAACACTGTATGTTGCCTTGATCAGCCTGTCAGCGGGACTGATCTTTGGAATTGCACTGGATAAGGCGATGTTTTTATTGATCGGCAAGCTGTTGAACGCAGAAATAGTTCTGGGATTTTTTATTGCTCCAAAAGCGCTTGCCGCTGCGGTTCAGTTATTTGCAGTAATATTTGTACTGATCTGGCTGAATGCTATATGTCAGATTCATGTGTCTAATCCGATCGAACTGCTTCAGGCAGGGACTGCAGGAGAAAAAGAGCCAAAGACGAAATGGCTGATGGCGGTAATCGGCACAGGATGTATAGCGGCAGGCTATTATATGGCGATAACAGTAAAAGATCCGCTTGCCTCTATTCTGGTGTTTTTCATGGCAGTAGTATTGGTTATTATTGGCACATATATGCTGTTTACCGCTGGAAGTATTGTATTTTTGAAAATGCTGCGAAAAAATAAAAGATATTATTATAAGACAAAGCATTTTACAAGCGTATCCGGCATGATTTACCGTATGAAGCAGAATGCGGTCGGGCTTGCAAATATCTGTGTACTGTCTACCATGGTTTTGGTTATGGTATCGTCTACTTCTTCCATGATGGTCGGCATGGAGGATATATTGGTGACGAGATATCCGGAAGATTTTACTGTTTATTCCAACGAAACCGAATTAGAAAAAGGGGAAGAGATGTTTGATCGTGTCCGAAACCTCCAGAAAGAACAGGGACTGCAGGTGGCAGAAGAAAAGCAGTATACATTTCTTTCATTTATGGCATTTCAAAATGGAAATACTTTTCAAGTGGAAAAAGGTGCTTCAATTAGCGAATTTAATGCAATGAACGCGTTGTTTTTCATACCATTATCAGATTATAATAAAATAATGGGGGAAAATAAAACACTGAATGAAGGTGAGATTCTGCTTTATTCAAACAGGCAGCAGTACAATGAATCTGTCTTGAACCTGTTTGGGAAAGAATATCGGATTGTAGAAAAGCTGGATGATTTTATCAGTAACGGTTCTATGGCAGCAAATATGGAAAGCACACAGTTTATCGTTGTTCCAAAGCTGGAAGAGATGAACGAAATCTATGCCAGAGAGCAGGAAGTATATGGAGAGATGACCAGCCCTATCCGGCAGGTTTATTCATTTGATACAGAGGCTGAAGCAGATGAACAGAGACAGTTTTTTGACAAGCTGCGCAGCCTGATCCGAGAGGAAGGATTCAGCGGTTATTCTGAATCCAGGGCAGCGGCAGAAACAGATTTTATCGGATTGTATGGCGGTTTCTTTTTTATCGGCATATTTCTGGGGATCTTATTCGTTATGGCTACCGTACTTATTATTTATTATAAGCAGATATCCGAAGGGTATGATGACAAAGATCGGTTTGCAATCATGTTAAAAGTCGGAATGAGCCAGAGTGAAGTAAAAAGCTCTATTCATTCTCAGGTGCTGACCGTATTTTTCCTGCCGCTTCTTGCAGCAGGTGTCCATGTAATAGCAGCGTTTCCGCTCATGTCAAGACTGCTGGTGCTTTTGAACTTTTCAAATACAAATCTATATATGGCTTGTACAGGCATTTGTTTTCTCGTGTTTACAGGGATGTATGTGCTGATTTATATGCTGACTGCACGGACATATTATCGGATTGTCAGCAGTTAAGAATTGGCGGATACTTATTCCCAAAAGCGTTAATTGAGAAAATGCGGGCATTTATCCTCGAAGTAATATTAAGACAACTCCAGTTCCAGAATATAAAATCTTTTCATATTCTGGAACCGGAGGAAAAAGATCAGGCAGTCTGCGGATTCGTCAGAGGTTTTTCTCTAGAGTATTTTTCAAACACGCTCTAGAGAATACCATGTCATAAGCTCCTTTAAAATTAATTAGATTTTGTTGTTAAATCAGACAGTCGTACATCCTGCAGAATCACATATGTTTTGTGATTCTGCAGATCAATGATACCATTGAATATTTTATACAGCCTTTATGATTCTGTATACAAATCATTCCGCGTAATATTATGCAGCCATTTATTGCTGCGGTAATGCTTGATTACCCAAGGCCATTTCACAAACTCATCCGTACAAAGTATAAAATATACCCACAGTACAGGGAGCTTCAGCACAAATGCGGATATAAATCCGATCGGAACTGCATAACACCACATGTCAATTGTATCGCAGATAAATCCAAACCTGCTGTCTCCGCCTGCGCGGAAGACACCGGCGATCAGGGCAGTGTTTACCGCACAGCCCAGTACGTAATAAGTGTTAATCAGCAGCATGTATTTTAAATAATGCATGGACTGATCTGTCAGCTGTGCATATTTTAATACAAATGGCGTTGCAGCTAAAACAATCAGTCCGCCGATGATACCGGTAATAACCGTAAGCTTCATCAGCTTTTTTGCGCCGTCCAGCGCTTCTTCCATTTTATTTTCTCCGATAATCTTTCCTAATAATATGCCGCCTGCGCTGGCAAGTCCAAAGCACAAAATAGTGCCGAAATTTCTCACTACCACTACAAAAGAGTTTGCAGCGACAGCATCTGTTCCCAAATGTCCGATAATGACAGAGTACATAGAGAATGCAACACTCCAGCTGACGTCATTTCCCAGTGCCGGCAGCGACAGCTTGACAAAATCCTGGAACAGCAGCTTATTCTTTATAAACAGATAGCGGAAGTCCAGCTTAATATCTTTGGTTCTAAAGGATACAATAAAGCAGGCTGCCAGCTCGATTAACCGGGACAGGGAGGTAGCGAGTGCTACGCCCATGGCACCCAATCTTGGCGCACCAAATAATCCAAAGATAAATACTGCGTTTAAAAGTACGTTTAATGAAAATGCCAGTATATTCATTGCCGTGCTGATCATAACCCTGCCTATGCTGCGCAGGACGGCCAGGTATACTTCGGTAATTCCCCAGCACAGATAGCTGATGCTCATAAACCGCAGATATGACGAGCCGATCTGGATTAATTCCGGGTCATTTGTAAAAAGGAGCATCATTTTGTCAGGAATAAGCAGGGCTGTTCCTGCAAATATAAGGGAAATGATCAGGGAAAAACGCAGGGCAATTCCTTCTATAATCTGAATGGCATGCATATCTCCCTTTCCATAATACTGCGCACACAGCATGGTCGCTCCGGTGCCTAATCCATAAAATACCATAAAAAGAACGCTGGCATATTGAGAAGCCAGCGATACGGCAGATATGGAAGACTGCCCGACATAATTCAGCATAACTACGTCAGCAGAGCTGACGGCGGCGCTCAGCAGGTTCTGGATAATGATTGGCAGCACCAGCTTAAAGATCTGGCTGTAAAATGTGTTGTTTTCTGTAAGGTTTTTTGTTCTCATGTTCATGTTCGTATACCCTTTATCTGTCTTGCGTGGTTGATGTTTCCATATGGGAGTATGGACTATTTTAGCATCTCTTATAAGCATTTGCAACGCTTTTCTAAAGGAAAATAGAACATGCATAAATCACTTGACAGCGCGGAAATTTGGTTATATAGTATATTTAGTAATACTAAATAGAAAGGATGAAAAATGAATGATAAATACATCAGGCAGATGAAAAAAGGCGTGCTGGATATGCTGGTATTAAAGCTGCTGGAAAAAGACAAAAAATATGGCTACCAGCTGATCGGTGAATTAAAAGAAAAAAGCGGAGATCTATTTATCTTAAAGGAAGGAACGCTTTATCCGATTTTATATCGCCTTGAAGACGACGGGCTGGTCAAAAGCACCTGGAGCAGCCCGGAAGGGAAGCAGATGGCCCGTAAATATTATAAGATTACAGACGAAGGTTGTATTGCACTTGGTGAGATTTCCAGCCTGTGGGTGCAGATGAGCCATGGAATCCGCCAGATTATGGAGGAATAAAATATGACAGCACAGATGTATGTAAACCAGATTGTAAAAAAAGTGAAATGCTCCAGAAAAAAACGGGAAGAAATACGCAGGCAGCTTTTAGCTGACATAAACTTAGAAGTAGAGCAGGGCGAAGCTCTGGATAAGGTAATTCTTCGCATGGGTGAGCCGATTTCGATTGCAGATGAATTTAATCAGAACATGTCCCCAAAAGACCGGAAAATCTATAAGAGAAATACTGCATTAAAGATTGCTGGTGTAACAATCTTAATTATTGCAGTGCTTGTGATGGCAGTGCTCTGGTTTCTGCCGGTTGGGATGGAGATGGGCAGCAGCGGGGTTTTTGACAGCAGTGTTGTGGAGGCGCGCAGCAAGGAGGTGATCCGGCTTTTGGATGCAGATGATTATGAAACACTGAAAAAATCTTCCAGTGAGGCAATGCAGAAGGCGTTAACAAAAGAACAGATTGACGAGGCAAGGAGGATGACTGGGAAAGAATGGGGCAGATTTCAAGAATTTGGTAATTGTTATATGGGAGAGCAGAAAGTCCGCGGCAAAGTGTGGGCGGTTGTACAGATCAATGCTGCATATGAAAAAATCGGAGTTACTTATACACTGCTCTTCGATGAAGACATGCAGCTCGCGGGACTATATATGAAATAGTAAAAGGAGGAATGATCGATGAAACTATATTTATTCTGGTTAGCAGGAGACGCTGTAACGCTTATTTTTGGTATTTATGCATGGCTTGCGAAAGAACCTGTTCGGTTTTGGACAGTAGGCCAGAAAATACAGGTGAACAGTATTAAAAAATATAACCGGGCAGTTGCAAAACTTTGGTTTCTGCTTACAATAGGACTGGCAGTTCTCGGACTGCCGCTTATATCAGGACAGAACTCTGCCTGGATTGTTGTGACAATATTAGGGACGGTATTTTTGTCAATTATTTTTATGGCTGTATACACAAGGATCGAGAAAAAATACCGGGTATTCTGAAGTGCAAAATGCCGAGAAAAAATGCCGGGTATTCTGAATTACAAAAAGCTGAGAAAAAATGCCGGGTATTCTGAAAGCACAAAAAGCCGAGAAAAAATGTCAGGTATTTGGAAAGCACAAAAAGCCGAGAAAAAATACCGGGTATTCTGAAAGCATAAAAGCTGAGAAAAATGCCGCATATTTCTGAAAGCACAAAAAACCGAAAAAAACCGGATATTTATCGAAGCACAAAAGGTTAAAAATGAGTACAACAATAATACTAAATACAGAAAAACAAGGGGGTAGAAGTATGGGTGCGTCAGTAGAAGGAATTGTAGGACTGATCAGCTGTTTGTTATGTGCAGTACCTTTTATGATTATTGCACGGTTTGATAAGGAAAGCAGTACGCCGATTAATTTTTGGAGCGGAGACAAATCATTAAAGGATAAGGTGGTCAACGTGCCGGCATATAATGCGAAAATGTCAAAAATGTATTTTAAATGTGGGATGGTATTTGTAATAAGCGGAATCTGCTGCATGTTTTCTCTTACTGCAGGGCTTATACTGGTCTGTCTGGCAGGGACAGTAGGAATGTATATCGCATACAGAAGTTATAAAAAGATACTGAATGAATATTCATAAGCAGTTTTCTCAAAAAAGGAGGGGTCGTATGGGTTTTTGGATTTTTATGTTTATTATGGAAATCGTACAGCCGCTGACGTTCATAGGATTTGGATACTGGTTTATAAAATCACCGCCGGCGCAGATTAACGGTATATTTGGCTACCGCACGAAAATGTCCATGAAAAATATAGAAACCTGGCATTTTGCACATCGGTACTGCGGCAGGCAGTGGATCAGGACCGGGTGGATCACGATGGCTGTCTCTGTGTCTGTCATGCTGCTGCTGATCGGGCAGAATGAGGATAGGATCGGAGCTGTTGGGGGAACTGTTGTTTTTATTCAGATCGCGTTACTGGCCATATTTCCGGTACTGCGTACAGAAAGAGAACTGCGCAGGCAGTTTCATACAGACGGCAGCTGGAAGGGACAGCAGAACTTATGAAATTATTGTATGCAGAGGATGAAATCAGCATGTCAGAAGCAGTTACTGACATACTTTCCTACCACAAATATACGGTAGATGCCGTATACGATGGAGAAGAAGCACTGGCATATGCCCGGTTAGGCCAGTATGACGGCATTATACTGGATATTATGATGCCGGGGCTGAGCGGGCTTGAGGTATTAAGGCAGCTGCGCAGCGAGGGCTGCCGGATACCAGTGCTTCTTCTGACTGCAAAATCCGAGGTAGAAGACCGGATTGAAGGGCTGGATCTGGGAGCGGACGATTATCTGCCCAAGCCGTTTGATATGGGAGAGCTGCTTGCGCGTGTACGTGCGATGTTAAGAAGGCGTACAGAATTTACGCCCAATATTTTAAGATACAAAGATCTTGCACTAGATTTAAACAGCTACGAGCTGAGTGCAAATGGAAACGCGGTTATGCTGCCCAAGCTAGAATATCAGATGATGGAAGCTCTGATGCTGAATCAGGGCATTTATCTTTCCGCAGAGACATTGATTGTAAAAATATGGGGATATAATGCAGAGGCTGGGATTCAGACTGTATGGGTTTATATTTCTTACCTGCGGAAACGCCTTGCGTCCCTGAACTCATGTGTCCAGATAAAAGCAAAGCGCAATGTAGGTTATATGCTCTGGACGGATAATGAAAGGTTTGTTAATGTAATATGATCAAAGCGTTGCAGAAAAAGTTTGTCATTATGGCGATGTCTGCGGTATCTATGCTGCTGATTGTGCTGATCGGAGGGATTAATCTGGCAAACGGATGGATTACAGTCCGTCAGATAGACCAGCAGCTGGCGATGCTGTCTGATACGGAGGGCGGTATGGCGAAGCATAAAAAACCAAAAGTTCCTCCGGGAGGTTTTCTTGATCCACCGATGGATGAGGATACCGCGATGTCCCTGCGCTTTTTTATTGTATTTATTGATGAAGACGGGCAGGTGCTTCATAAGGACATCAGCCGTATCTCATCTGTAAATAGTGAACAGGCAGAGGAGTTTGCAGCTAAAGCAGCCGAAAGCGGAAAACAAACCGGATATGTGGAAACGTTTAAATATCAGGCCATTGCGGCAGGGCAGAATCGTGATTTTGAATATGCGCAGGTCTATATTTTTCTGGATGTATCAAGGCACTTTCGGTCTATTTTTAAGATGTTTGCGCTTTCAGTCAGCATTGCAGTATTGTGCTGGCTGTTTATGCTGCTGATTGTCATATGGCTTTCGCGAAGGGCAATCCGTCCGATAGCACAGAATATACAGAAACAAAAACAGTTTGTTACAGATGCCGGACATGAAATCAAAACTCCGCTTGCGATAATACAGGCAAATATCGATGCCATGGAGCTGATCCATGGAGAAAATAAATGGAGCAGAAATATTAAGAACCAGACGCAGCGCTTAAACGGCCTTATGCAGGATCTGCTGACACTGGCAAAAATGGAAGAGGCGGGCCTGCAGCTGCCGATGGAAGATCTGGATATTTCCAGGCTGTTTAATGAAACGCTTATGCCTTTTTATGAAGCGGCAGCCTTGAGAGGGATTTTTATTGAAGCGCAGATTCAGCCGGATTTGTGGATGCGTGCAGGACGTGAACATATACAGAGGCTGTTTTCTATATTGTTTGATAATGCCGTAAAGTATGCTGAGGCTGGCGGAACGATCCATGTGGATATACAAAAATCAGACCAGAATATCATGATACAGGTACAGAATACCTGTACACAGCTGCCGCAGACAGAGGCAGACAGGCTGTTTGACCGGTTTTACCGCGGTGACAGTGCCAGAACACAGAAAAATGGAGGATATGGAATCGGCTTGTCCGCAGCATACGCGATTGTAACAGCACATCGGGGAAATATTACTGCGAAATATATAGACGATCATACGATTTTATTCCAGGTCAGCTTTTCAAAACTAAATAAAGCATAAAGTAGTGGTAAATCTTAGTCTATATGTGTTAAAATAAGGAAGGTTCATGTAAATAGCGCAATTAGATTAGGAGGAAATCTATGTCAGATTTAAATTATGATGATATTATGGAATGTTTAGACGTTACGGTCCGCCCGGACGGTATAGATGGGAGCGGCAGCTATAAGTTTGTATGCAGGCTGGAACATAAAGGGCATCAGTCTTACGAGCAGTCTTTTGGATTATATTTTTCAACAGATGTATCAATTGTAGAAGTACCGGGAGATGTAGATGCACAGGCACGAGGAAATCATGTGACGTTCAGGCGGTATAATCAGATGAGTGATAACGGGCTGGTAGAAGTATGGATTAAGCTATCTGCCAGTGAGCAGCCTGAAGTAACGGGAATTACCGATATTACCTGTCTGCCGGAAGAAGAAGGCACAGAAGTAAGGGTGCTTGGGCCGGTACAGAAAGCGATCTATGAAAGAAGGAGCATACGAAGCTATAAGCCGGACATGCTGTCTAAAAATCTGATCAACCAGATCATGCAGGCAGGTACATACGCTGCGTCCGGCATGAACCGTCAGTCATCGGTAATCATTGCCATTACAGATAAGAGTGTCAGGGACAGGCTGTCCGCGCTCAATGCCAAGATTATGGGAGATGAAGAATCAGATCCGTTTTACGGTGCGCCGGTCGTATTGGCTGTACTGGCAGACAAAGATATGCCTACCTATGTCCATGACGGGAGCCTTGTGATCGGCAATATGATGCTGGCAGCAGAAGAGCTGGGCATCGGCAGCTGCTGGGTGCATCGTGCAAAAGAGGAATTTGAATCTGAATATGGCAGGCAGCTCTTAAAGAGGCTGGGCATTACAGGTAATTATGAAGGTATCGGGCATCTGGTGCTTGGATACGCCGATACGGAGAAAAAGTCGGCCGAGCCGCGTAAGGAAAATTATACTTATTACATTGAATAATATTCTATAAAAACTGGCAGGAAGCCGTCTGCGCTGCATCTTTATCAGGATGGGCGCAGGCGGCTTTTCGTTTTCAAATCTTGTGCAGTCACACACTTTTCACACTTTTAAGCAGATTTCTAAGGTTCAGTTAAGTTTCGTATAGTACAATCCCCATACAAATTAAGTAAGCTGTTAATAAAAAGGAGGTTAATCATGAATCTGCGCCATGAATGGAAACACGAAATCGATGTATCAGACCTGATCGTACTCCGGCAGCGCCTGCGTGCAGTCATGCGTACAGATCCACATGCTGTGCAGGGCAGATACGGCGTGCGCAGCATGTATTTTGATAATGAAGCGGACAAAGTGCTGCGGGAAAAGATCAACGGTATTAATTACCGTGAAAAATTCCGCATCCGTTATTACAATAAAGATCTGTCGCGGATACAGTTAGAGAAAAAGAGCAGGTTAAACGGTCTTGGAAACAAGCAGAGTGCAGTGCTGACAAAAGCTCAGGTACGGGCGGTGCTTGACGGAGACTGGGGCTGGATGACGGCCAGCAGCCAGAGCCTGATACGGGAGTTATACGCAAAAATGATGTCTCAGGGACTGCGGCCCAGGACGATTGTGGACTATACGAGGGAGCCGTTTGTATACGATCCGGGAAATGTGCGCGTGACGCTGGATTATCATATCCGCAGCGGACTTGGGTGTACGGATTTTTTGAATACGGAATGCGTTACCATTCCGGCAGGAGATCAGGCTGCGATTCTGGAAGTGAAATGGGACGCATTCCTGCCGGAGCTGATCAGGGATATTGTACAGTTGAAAGGCAGGCAGACAGAGGCATTTTCAAAATATCAGGTGTGCCGGATGTATGGCTGACCGTAATCAAAATATTAGATCTGCCGGATGTACGGCTGACTGAAATTAAAATACCAGATCTGCCGGATGTA